>NZ_JBXSQG010000006.1:0-142140 GCF_057063545.1 Gilliamella sp. X-23 | reverse complement strand
ATGGTGTAATAGTTTGGGTTATCGATTGTCTAAGGTAAGTGATTTAACCAATGCGAAGTGTGTCGTTAATACTTACTTTCCATGTGTAAATGGCGTAGATGGCGCAGTACCTAGTTCATCTGTTAATTATTACAAGCGTCACATAGGAGCTGGGTTTTTAACGGAGTGGGGCAACTTGTTCGGCTACTTTGCGAACTTCGACATAAACTTCTATTGGACGAGCGGCGCCTTTGGTAGCGACCAGTTCGTTGTCTACGCGGTCGACGGCCGCGTCACCAGCGACAGTGCTTCCGCCGGCAGATATCCTGCTGTTTGCACCACACCTTAGTTCTTAGCGTTTAGTCCTTAATCCTTAGGGGCGGGGGGGCGGTTATGGTGCCTGAGAGGACAATATAAAAAAGAATAAAGCCCCCCGTAAGTTGGGGCATATTCCCTTAGGGTTGCGCTGTTGCGGTTTAAATTTGTGGTCTATTTATAGTACGGCAAGGTTTCGGACGTTTTGACCTTTGGTAAATAAAATAGCTACAGTGACCACGTCCGAGCAAAGGGAATTAAAGCGAATTCCCTTTGCAATCCCACGCTTTGGCTACAGAATGTGGCCTGCGGCACTACTCGTATCATCCTGATACTCGCCTCTACGAGGCCATCTTCGCTGTGCTCAGGTGTTCAAATTTGTTCCAGACAAATTTGTCCGACGCCGGCGCTCGGTTTTAACGCACCGTTTGTGGACGCGCTCCAAGCGCACCACAAACTCGCCAAACATCCCTGTTTGGCGTGCTAACCTCGCTCTGTTGTCGGCACATTCTGACGCCGGAATAAGACAGACAACATAATCTTAGGTGTTTTTTGATGAGTTACTTTTGTGTTAAAAAGCAATGCAATTACATCTAAAAAGTGGTCAGGAAAGGCATTGATTTTATTGAAGTTTTTATTTTGTGTTTTCAAAGAAAATCAACCGCTTACAAAACCTAAGCAAAGTGCCGACATACAACAAATCAACAAAACCACGAATAGCGCCCCAATAACAGCAATTTAACCGCTCCAAACCCTTTTTTTAACGATAATTTAAAATAAAATCAATTAGTTAATGGTTTTTAAAGATGAAGTTGTTGTTTATTACACCAAGTACAAACGTTACTTTACCGTCTATATTGTCAACTGATAGCCTTGGTATTGGTTGTGAGCCAGTGCGACTTAATTCAATGTCTTTTAACTTATATGGATACGGTAAATATTTTTTACCTTATCATTTTATTGATGGTAAATTTTCAGTGGCAAATGACGCCCACCCGTCAGGCGAAATATTATGAGCATGAAATCTCAGCACTTCATCAAGCCCCAATTTTGTGTCTTCCACTTCTATTAGTTGTATAAGTTGTTTACCCTCAATGGCTTGTAAATCTAGTGTTATTGGCATAATTTTATCCAGACGTAATACATAAATATTGGCTAGAAAAGAAAGAAATAGATGAGCGTGCTAACAGGTGTACCAAACGAAGTTGTTGATATGGTTTTTGATAATAATTATTCTCCAGCACAAGCATGGCGTGAGTATTTAAAATTATCCCAAGTTGAAGTTGCGAATAAAATAGGTATTAGCCAATCAGCTTATTCTCAATAGGAAAAAAGCCAAAAGTTAAGAAAAGCAACTTGGATTAAAATTGCCAAGCACTACAAATCAAGCCTGAGTTACTAGATTTTTAATAAAAACTCTCTAAGGGGGGATTGAATTGCTTTGGTGGTTAATAATAAATTAACTAAATTTAAATAAGCCCTTTCGGGCTTTATTTTAGTAGTGATGAGAATGCTTATTTTATTCGGGTACAAATCACTTCTGTTTTGGTTCTAAGATCAATAACATTATTATTGTTACTATTAATTTTGTTTATTTCATTCAAAATTGTGAAATTAAAAGTGTCGCTATTAACAATTTTTGTTGTTGTTTTTGTGTTAATCTTGGCGTTTTCTGTAACTTCATTTTTATTAGTGTCCATTTTATTTGGGTCAATCAAGATTTTTGTTCCATCCTCATTTATTTGATAAAGTTCATTATCTAACATTTTAAATGTCATTGTTTTTTCTGACGACGACACTGAATCACCAAAATCTTCATTAGCGTCACTGTTTTCCTTTTCATACTCATTACCGACACAATGCCAATTACCTAAAAGATACTCTTTTGTAATTTTATTTTCTCCACAGCCGAATAAAGCAAGACTAACTAAACTTATTATCAATATTCTTTTCATACCATCTCCTTAATTTTTTGATAATAGTATGAAATTTGTTAGCCAAGTGCAATAAAAAAAACGCCAGAAAGGTATTTAATTTAAATAAAATCAATTTTATAACTATAAAAACATAATATCTTCCAAAAACGATGGTTATATTGTTTGTCTTATTCCGGCGTCAGAATGTGCCGACAACAGAGCGAGGTTAGCACGCCAAACAAGGATGTTTGGCGAGTTTGTGCCGCGTCAGGAACGCGTCACAAACGGTGCGTTAAGACCGAGCGATGGCGGAGGGTAGCCGAAGGCCACATTCTGCAGCCAAGCGCGGGATTGCTAAGGGAATTCGCTCTAATTCCCTTAGCTCGGACGTGGTCACGATAGCTATTTTGTTCACCCAAGGTTAAAACGTCCGAAACCACCGTACCCAATTTATTCTATTCACCAAAATAAAAAAGACCTGATTTTCCGCTAAAAATTGGTCAGAAAAGGTATTTATTATATTGAGACAAAAACCAAGTGATCGCAATTAAATCGGCCGAACCACCGGGGCTTAAATTGCGTTTTATTAATTCGGTATCAAGTTGATACAAATTTTCCCGTACTTTGGGATTGATTATGCCACCTTGTTTGATGAGTTTTTTCGCTTGTTCTTGCACAAAAGCCAAGCCATCAAGGCCACCTCGTGAAACCAGATTAGTATCTTGATTAAAAGCAAGTAAATATAACATCGCCTGTAATAAGCAAGTTTCTTCATCATAGCCACTGTTTTGCATTTTTTGATAGATAGGTAGTGAAATGTTTCGAACTGTTGCATAACCTGATTCAGCTTCGCCACGTGCGCCAGATAAGTGATGACGTTTAAATAGCTTTTCGCCTATCGAATTAGCTTGGTTATTTTGCTGTAGTTCGCTTTGAACTATACCTTGGCAAATTGCTGAAACTTGCTTACAGATGTTTTGTGCATGGGTGGGTAAGCCGAGTTGTTCTAATCGGCCAATTGCACCCAATAGTAATCCAAAAGCAAATATGCCTCCTTTATGGGTGTTGACTTGGTTGGTGGCTTGGAACATGGCTTGTTCACACTCAATACCAATCGGTCTAATTCCCGCTAAAAATAGTTTGTTATCGTGTAAAGCGGATGCTTTGCCATATTGATAAAAACGTTCAAACCAGTTGCTAATAGCGCTGATGCTGTGGACAAAGGTTTGAAAATTCATGTCGCGGTGGGCACCACTGTTATTCATGTCAACTAATCCGGGCTTAGGTGATAGGCAAATTTCTTTAATTAATGCTTGGGTTGCTAATTGTGCAGGTAAGCATTGATTGGGATCATTATTGAGTTTTAATTCTAATAATGCGATTTGTTGATAATAATTGTTCATTATTATTAATTACCTATTGGGGATGATAATTATCATGTTGTGTGATGCTAGTGTGTCATAAACCAATCTTGCGATTGAAATTGATTGGTTTATGACAATAATTAATAATCGCTATGTGTAGATACCGCGAGTACTTCCCGATTACCGCTGTGGCTTGGGGCGCTAATAATGCCTTCTACTTCCATCTGTTCCACAATGCGGGCAGCTCGGTTATAGCCAATTCTAAATTTGCGTTGTACGCTAGAAATTGACGCTCTTCTTGTTTCAACAACAAAAGCGACAACTTGATCAAATAATGGATCGAGCTCTTCACTCAACATATCTGCGTTACCGTTTTCACTTTCGTCGGTTGCTACAGTGACATTTTCGATATATTTTGGTGTGCCACGTGCTTTCCAATCTTGTACAACGGCGTGCACTTCTTCATCACGGACAAAGGCACCGTGAACGCGAATTGGAATGGAGCTATTAGGGGCTAAATAAAGCATATCCCCCATACCAAGTAGTGATTCAGCACCCATTTGATCTAAAATAGTACGCGAGTCAATTTTACTTGATACTGTAAAGGCAATGCGTGTTGGAATATTCGCTTTGATTAAGCCGGTAATAACATCAACCGATGGGCGTTGGGTTGCTAGTACCAAGTGAATACCAGCCGCCCGTGCTTTTTGCGCAAGCCGTGCAATTAACTCTTCTACTTTTTTACCAACGGCCATAATAAGGTCAGCAAACTCATCAACCATAACCACAATGTACGGTAATTTCTCTAGTGTCGGCATGTTAAGATCCATGCTATCGGTTGGTTTCCAAAGCGGATCGGGAATAGGCCTGCCCATTTGTTCTGCCAGTTTGATTTTTTCGTTATAACCGGCAATATTACGGACACCTAACGCCGACATGAGTCGATAGCGTCGTTCCATTTCGTTAACACACCAATTAAGCGCATTGGCAGCATCTTTCATATCGGTTACCACTTGGGTTAATAAGTGTGGTATCCCTTCATAAATAGATAGCTCAAGCATTTTCGGGTCGATCATAATGAACCTGACATCTTCAGGCTGTGATTTATACAAAATACTTAAAATCATTGCATTAACGCCGACTGATTTACCTGAACCTGTCGTACCAGCAACTAATAGATGTGGCATTTTTGCCAAATCAGCAACCACTGATTGCCCAGCGATATCTTTCCCTAATACTATCGTTAGTGGTGATTGCGCATCTTTAAACTGTGGACTATCTAAGACTTCCCTAAAATAAACTGTTTGGCGGTTCTTATTAGGTAATTCAATACCAACATAAGGCTTACCTGGAATGACTTCGACTACACGTACTGATGGCATGGATAGTGAACGCGCTAAATCACGGTCTAGCGTTGAAATTCGTGCCGCTTTAATACCCGGTGCCAGTTCAATTTCAAAACGAGTAATTACAGGCCCCGGTAAATAATCAACTACTTTAGCTTTAACGCGGTAATCCGATAAACTTTTTTCTATTAGTTCAGACATGGCATTTAAAGCAGCATGATCGACTTCGATTCGCGCTGTTGGTGGCGCAGTTAATAAGTTTAGTGACGGCAAAGGTGTAGTTGGTTTTGGTAATGGTTTATCATTTCGTCGTAATAATGGATGAATTAAACTTTCTTCGTCGCTTTCGTTGGAATGGTAGTGTTGTACATCTTCAATACGATCTTCTTCAGGATAGATATCGTCAATGATTGGATTGGCTTTTTTTAGCGCTTCGGTATCAATATATTCCAGTTGTTTGGCTTCTGATTCTGCTTTTACTTCTGTGTCAGCTTCTGTATCTGCGATGTCTGCTATGCTAACAATATTTGCTTGGTCAGTATTAACCTCTGGTTCTTGGATAAATGGTTGCTTAGATTCAATTATTTCAACCTTTGCTACGTCTATAGCAGGTTCAATGTGTGTTTGTTCATGAGTGAATTTAATTTCAGGCTCATTATGTACCGAAGTAAATAAGGGTTTACTTGGAGCATCAGAAATAGTGTATTTGTCTGGCTCTTCAAATGATAATTTTTCTGCTGATTTTTGCGTTTGTATTACCTGTTTTATTTGCTCCATTGATGAAGACAATGCTTGTTCTTGATCGGGTGTAGCTTTGGCCGCATTTATGTTTTGAATAATCGATTCAAGGCGAGATAAAATTTCGTCTGGATTGAGTTCTTTTCTTGGCGGATTGTCAATTGTTTGCGAGGTTATGGTTGACGGTGGTAATTGAGCTTCTTCGTGCGATGCTCCTATTAATTCCGCAGTAGTTTTGATTGAAATTTCTTCATGGCCAGTTGATTCGGTAGTATTTGATGACTGCTCTTGTGATGCTTCATTGCTTGGGATAGTAGTTGATGTTTGAATAATATGAGGATTATCATTTTTTGTTTCAAACGGTATTGTAAATTGAGGTGATTTTGTTTCCTCATCAGACTGTACTATTGTTTTTTCATGAAGTGAATCAGGTCGTTCATATTTATTTGTTGGGCGAGATTTAATTAACCATCTAATCGGTAACAGTAGAAGCATGACAAAAGCACCTAGTTTTTCGGTTAGATTGAGCCATGATAATCCAGTTAATAACGTGACACAAGCTAGGCAAGTACCAAGAAGAATGAATGATAAAGCAACGTTATTTATAATGGGTAAAAGGCTTTCAATGACTATCGCACCCAGATAACCACCCGCTTCAAACTGTTCAGAATCACGAATATTTAAAGCAAAAAATCCTGTAGCACTAAATATAAACGCTAAAACTCCAATAATCCGAAATGAAAGGCTAAAGTAGTTAATAGGCTCATTAGCATGCTTATAAAAATAGATGATTGACTGTAAACAAATAAAAATAGTAATGAAAGGTAGGCTGTAAGCGATAAAACCTAAAAATTGAAAAAGAATATCACAGGTATATGCCCCAATATAGCCGCCAAAATTACTAATAGGATCGTGCCAAGCAGTACGAGACCAACCAGGATCGGACGGATCGTAACTGTACTGTGATAAAAATAAACAAACAGCTAACCCGATTATTGTAAATAGAATAAATTGAGTTGTAATTTGTTTTCTTGTAATTTTGGGCTTTTTCAAACACGTACCTAAACATTGTCGCTATTAAAATTGTGGGCATTTTATCATAAATTGCACTCTCTCAAAGAGCGAATAAAAGATAAAACCGCATTTATTATTATCAATAGTGTCGTTATGGATTAACTGGGGTTAGATTTTGGTTAAATCGTTTTCCATTTTGTACATAATGTTGTGCATTTTTTATATTGCCGTTGATTTCTGCTTCGGTCAATTTGCGGATAATTTTCGCTGGTGATCCCATAATTAGACATCCTTCTTCATAAGGGAGTGAATGGGTAACTAGTGAGTTAGCCCCTACTAAGCAGTTTTTTGCGATTTTGGCGTTATTGAGAATTGTACTGCCCATGCCAATTAACACATTATCTTCAATCGTACAGCTATGAAGAATGACGTTGTGACCGATAGTGACGTTTTCGCCAACAATGCAAGGGATGTCGGTTTCAAGGTGTATTGTGCAGTTATCTTGTACGTTACTATTTTTTCCGATGTTGATCGGTGCAATATCACCACGTAAAACAGCATTAAACCAGATAGAGACACCTTCTTGTAAAACAACGTCACCAATGATATCAGCAGATTTTGCAATAAAACAATTTTGATGAATTTGTGGATGTAAATTACCTAGTTTATAAATCATTATTATTACCTTTTAGTATTTTTGATCCTTAAAAATAATCCAACAGAAAGAAAATTACATAACACCATAGAGCCAACCATTAGCCATTCTGTTGTATTATCGATCGTTATGGTTGTAGCGGTATGCGTTGCTACCAATGTTGATAATAATATACCTAATGCACCAGCGACAGCAAATCGAATTGTACCAGCAAGAGAAGACGCCGTGCCGGCAATATGGGGGTAAAAGTCTAAAATGATTGCCATGCTATTGCCACCAATGGTTGACATACAACCGATATAACCAGCAACACAAGCAACAAGATAGGCAAACCCCAAATTAAAGAATGTGACGATCATCAGTCCTATAGCCATAATAAATTGGAGCGACAGGCCTAAGCGCATCATTTTAATAGAGCCAACATGTTTTACAAATCGACTATTTAATGTATTCATTAGGACCATAACTATGATATTGAACGCAAAGTAGTAACCAAAGTTAATTGATGCAACACCATGCAGATTCATATAAACAAAAGGCCCTAAGCTTAAAAATGAAAACAATCCTGCACCAGAAAACGCACCTATCATCATATAAGTTAACACTTGTCTATGGCGAAATAGTGTTATGAAATTACTTAATATACGCATTAAACTGAATTTATTGCGTTTTGCTTTGGCTAGTGTTTCAGGAATCAAAGTAATGACTAGAACAAAGCAGGTCAAAGCAATCACGCTGATAGTGTAGAAATTGGCTTGCCAATTAAACCAATATAAAATAAATCCACCAATAATTGGCGCTAATAATGGTGCAACATTAGATATCAGCATCACAAATGACATCATTTTAGAAAATTCATCTCGATCTCGATAAATATCTTTCATTAGCGCATTAATCACAATTGTTGTTGCTGCTGCCGCAATGCCATGAAAAAAGCGAGCAGTAATTAATTGATTAATATTGACTGCAATACCACAGCTTAACGCTGCAACTATAAAAATAATTAGCCCAAAAATTAATATGTTGCGTCGCCCATAGCTATCAGTGAGTGGCCCAAATAAAAGTTGTCCAACAGAAAATCCTAATAAATAGCAGCTAATGGTTAGCTGTACAGCCGAATCAGCTACATGAAAATCACGAGCGATAGTTGGCATACTTGGTAAATACATATCTATGGATAAAGGCATTAACATAGAGAGTAATCCAAGAATAAAAATCAGTACTTTTTTAGAAATTTTAAGATTAACTAAAGTATTTTGAGTTGGCACGTCGTACTTCCTTTAAATTTTATTCAAAATGCACATAACAAAATGCGCGACAATCAATGACACAAAATTATTTAAAAAATCTTTAATTATCTAAATGAAAAGTTGTGGTTTAGATCTCTGTAAATTGTACCTATCAATTAAACGAGTTGATTTCATCTTGCGTAAGTGGTCGATATCCCCCTTCAGGTATATCAAGGATTACTTTGCCTATCTGTTTGCGATGCAACGCAACAACATGATTATTGACTGCAGCAAACATGCGTTTAACTTGATGATATCGCCCTTCACTAATGGTTAATTCAGCATGAAAATCATCAATAATATGTAATTTAGCGGGTTTAGTGAGTGATTTCTCACTTTTTAATTGAATGCCATTTTTAAATATATCAATCAGTTCAATGCCTAATGGTTGTTCAACCGTGACGGCATAGACTTTTTCACAATGATGTTTAGGTGAGGTAATTCGGTGTGACCATTTACCATCGTCAGTCAGCAATACCAGCCCAGTCGTATCAAGATCAAGCCTGCCAGCTGCATGCAATTTTTCAGGCATCGGCTCATCAATAAAATAAAGAATAGTGGGATGGTCGGGATCATCGGTTGAACAAACATAGCCTTGAGGCTTATTGAGCATGAAATAGCGTTGGCTGGTAACTTGTTCGATTTGATAACCATCATAATGAACAATCTGTTTTGGCGATAATTGATAAGCGCCTGATTTTATAATCTCACCATCAACAGTTACTTTTTTCGCTTTGAGTTCTTTGGTGACAATTGTGCGACTGGCGCCTAAGTGATGAGCAAGAAATTTATCTAATCGCATAATTTAAAACGTGTTCCTGTGTTACTTTAAAGGTGTATATATATCAAAACGGTGATTTTTAGTTTTTATTTCAGCCGTTGGTTTTTGATTAGCTAAAAACGGTGCATAATCGGGTCTTTTGACCACAACCCGTTTTTGGGCTAATTTTCTTGCTGGCTCTAATAAGCTATCTGCATCATTATCACTACCAACCAGTTGTTGAAAAATGCGCATCTCTTTTTTGACAAGTGCACTTTTTTGACGATGTGGAAACATGGGATCGAGATAAATCACATCGGGTTTTTCAGGGTAAGTACTTAATCCCTCAATGCTTGAATGATAAATTAAACGTAAATGCTGCTTAAGCCAACTACCAATGTGGGGATCTTGATAGGCACGCTGTAAACCATCTTCTAATAATGCAGCAACGACAGGGTGCCGCTCAAACATAGTGACATGACAACCGATAGATGCTAAAACAAAGGCATCTCGACCAAGCCCAGCTGTGGTATCAACAACGGTAGGTAAATACTCACCTTTTACCCCGACTGCTTTAGCAATTGCTTCACCACGACCACCACCAAATTGACGACGATGAGCCATTGCCCCTGAAACGAAATTAACACATATCGAACCTAATTTGGGTTCGTCCGTCTTTTGTAACTCAAGTTGATTGTTTTGGGTAATCAGAGTGAACGGTAAATCGGCATGTGCCGATAACCACTGCTCAGCTAATAATTTTAGCTGAGCTAAGTTAGGACTAGTGGATACCATAATGACGAAGTAATGCTTCAAGTTGAGGTTCGCGGCCTCGGAAATTTTTAAATAGTGTCATTGGTTCATCGCTACCGCCTTGCGATAAGATGTTATCAAGAAAGGCATTACCGGTTTTAGCGTTGAAGATACCTTCTTCTTCAAAACGTGAAAATGCATCAGCAGATAATACTTCTGCCCATAAATAGCTGTAATAACCTGCAGCATAACCACCAGCAAATATATGACTAAATGCATGCGGGAATCGACCCCATTCAACAGTAGGCACAACAGCGACTTGCTTTCTTACTTCGGCTAATGTGTTTAAAATATCTGGATCTTTTTGTGTATGTAATTTAAAGTCAAAAAGGCCAAATTCCAATTGACGTAAAATAAATAGCGCGGCTTGATAGTTTTTAGCATCTAGCATTTTTTCTAACATTTCTGCTGGCAGTGGTTCGCCAGTTTGATAATGTCCTGATATAAATGCAAGCGCTTCGGGTTGCCAACACCAGTTTTCTAAGAATTGACTAGGTAATTCAACCGCATCCCAAGGTACACCATTAATACCTGCGACAGATGAAGTATCAATTTCGGTTAACATGTGGTGTAAACCATGACCAAACTCATGAAATAGGGTGGTGACTTCATCGTGCGTAAATAGCGCTGGTTTGTCGCCAACCGGGCGATTAAAGTTACAGGTTAAATAGGCAACCGGTTTTTGTACATGTCCGTCAGCAAAACGCATACGACCAATACAATCATCCATCCAAGCGCCACCACGCTTGTGCTCGCGTGCATATAAATCAAGATAGAAGCTACCTTTTAATTCACCGTTAGCGGCAAACAGATCATAAAATTTTACTTCAGGATCCCAAACTTCAACGCCTTGTCGTTCTTTGGCTGTAATACCAAAGATGCGGTGTACTACCTCAAATAAACCACTAATTACTCTTTGCTGTGGAAAATAAGGACGCAACTCTTCATCGTTAATGCTGTATAAATATTGCTTTTGTTTTTCACTATAATAAGCCACATCCCATGGTTTGATATCACTAGCACCAAAAAACTCATAAGCATAACGTTTAAGTTCAGCTAGCTCTTTTTCGCCTTGAGGTTTAGCTTTAATTGCTAAATCATTTAAAAATTCGATGACTTGCGAGGTAGATTGAGCCATTTTTGTTGCAAGTGATTTATCAGCATAAGTATTGAAGCCTAGTAATTGTGCAAGTTCATGACGTAGCATTAAGATTTGTTTGATGATCTCTGTATTATCCCACTTACCAGCATGAGGGCCTTGATCTGATGCACGAGTCGTATAGGCTTGATAAAGTTCAAATCGTAAATCACGGTTATCACAATAAGTCATAACAGGAAGGTAACTTGGCATATCTAAAGTCAGTAACCAACCCTCTTCGCCTTTTATTTTGGCTTGTTCTTGAGCAGCAGTAAGCGCACTTTCAGGCATGCCAGAAAGTTCTTTGATATCAGTAATTAGTTTTGACCACCCCATGGTCGCATCAAGTACATTATTGCTATATTTTGAGGATAATTCTGATAATTTTGCGACAATTTCACCGTAGCGTTTTTGTTTATCATCAGGTAAACCAATTCCAGATAATTCAAAATCACGTAATGCATTATCAATAACTTTTTTCTGTGCTTTGCTTAATGTTGCGTATTGTTCGCTTTCTTTGAGTTGTTTATAGGCTTGATATAAAGGTTTATGTTGTCCAACCCATGTGCTGTATTCAGATAATAATGGCAGACAAGCTTCATAAGCTTCGCGTAGTTCTGGGCTATTTTTAACTGAATTAAGATGGCTAACTGGCGACCAAGCTCGACCAAATTTTTCGTCTACTTCATCAATTGGTTGGATTAAGTTATCCCAAGTGTATTGGCTATTTTGTTTTAGTACTGTTTCAATTGTATTTCTGCAGTTTTTTAAAGTTTCTTGTATAGCAGGCAAAACATGCTCGGGCTTAATTTGTGAAAAGAGTGGTAATGGTGCATCTGTTAATAATGGATTAGTCATGTAGCGATACCTTTATACACATGGGTTGTCTATTGATAGAACATAATATGGTGGCAAATTCAGTTAATTCAAGAGAATGTCATGCTTGGGAAGCATTATAATCCCATCAATTTGCGTTCGCGCTGCCATTCAGTAGGGGTATAAGTTTTTATAGAAAGAGCATGAATACGGTTGTCATGGATGAATTCTGCCAAAGGGGCATAAATTGCTTGTTGTTTTTTTACGCGACTTAAATCGGCAAATAATTCACCGACAGCAATAACTTGAAAATGACTACCATCGTCGGTTAGGACATGTACATCATCAAGCTCAAGCGAACTTTTTAATTTATCTATAATTTCTTGTTTATTCATTAGTAATACTCATCATTAATATAAATTTAAAGACTATTTTTTGTTAAAAGGCTTTGGTAATTCTGCGTTGTAGTGCCGTTTTTTAGCTTGGTATTTCAGTACAAAACCTAATCTATTTTAAATGTTGATTACAGGTTGTAAATCATACAAGGTAATGAGCGTTTGCAATTGAGGGTTAATACCTTTGAGTTTGACATGATATTTATTGCAAAAGTAAATTAACGTCGCGAGCCCTGAAGAGTCAACCCGAGTAAGTTGCTCTACATCAATGCATTTTATACCATTTAAAATAGAGTCTTGTGTTGACCATAAGTCGTTTAAGGAGTGAACATCAAGTTCACCCTGTAAACATAATATATCTTGTTGTTTTTCTGTTTTGATTCGCGACATTATCGACTAACCTTTTTGTTTAGCATTTGGATCAATATTGCGATTTGAAAGTTCAGTTAATTGTTTGGTTAATGCATCAATACCATCTTGACGTAAAATAGTTGACCACTCATTTTGTTTTGTGGTGATCATGCTTACACCTTCAGCAACTAAATCATAAGCTTTCCATTCGCCTGTGATAGAGTTTTTACGCCATTGAAAATCAATACGCAATGGTTGTTGATTTTTATCCGGTTGATTTAATAAAACACGAATAGAAATAAGTGTTTTGCCAGTTAAATCTTTAGGCGATTCAACTTGATAGGTTTGACCATTATACATAGATAATGCTTGAGCGAAAGCTTGTACAAGGTAGTTTTCAAAAGCTTCAAAATAAGCCGTGCGTTGTGCCTCTGTTGCACTTTTATAATAATTACCTAAAATCAATGCGCCAGCATATTTTACTTGCACATAAGGTAACAGATCCGATTTTACAATCTCTTTGAGTTTGTTAGGATTTGATTTTAATGCTGCGGATTGTGCATTCATGGTGCTAAAAATCTTATCAGCAGAAACTTGCATTTCTTTATAGGGATCGTTTTCAGCAAAGGCTGTAGAACTAAACAATAAAGCTAATACTAAAAAAATAGTTGTTTTAAATTTGTTTAACATGTTAACTCCTTAGTTTTCAGTTGTATCTTCTTTTTTATCTTTGTTGGCTTTGTCTTTATCTGATGAGCCTCCTATACTGTAAAGGAATTTACCAATCAGATCTTCTAAAACGAGAGCAGGTGTGGTGTTTTGCACAACAAAACCTTCGAGTAAGTATGGCGGAGTTTTATTTTTTTTTGCTTTAGCTAAAATAGCTGGATCAACGCCTGATGCGTCAATACTAAATTCTGTTTCTCTATCAACGCCTATATTGATATCAATAAACTGTTCTCCAAGTATTCCAGATGTCTTAATTGAAAGTGAACTTGAACTTGGAATTTTATCATATTGTGCATCAATATCCATGGCTACATAAGGTTTGTATTGATTGCCATTTGACGAATTTAGCGAAATATTACTGACGCGACCAATGACTACCCCACCAATTTTGATCGGAGAACGTGCTTTTAATCCCCCAATATTCTCAAATACAGCATAAACTCGATAGGAATTATGGCTTGCAAATGATGTTGGATCGGTTACTTTAAAACATAAAAATAGCACTGAACAAATGACCAGTACCATAAATAATCCTACTGTAATTTCGATTTTACGACTCATGTTTAATGACCTCAATGACTAAACATTAATGCGGTTAAAATAAAATCTAACCCCAAAATAACTAATGATGAATAAACAACAGTGCTTGTTGTTGCTCGACTAATTCCTTCTGATGTTGGTACACAATCGTAACCATTAAAAAGTGCAATCCAAGTGCTAGCGATGGCAAATGCAAAGCTTTTGATAAAACAGTTTCCTAAATCATGCCACCAATCAACATTGCTTTGAATAGATGACCAAAAAAAGCCCGCATCAATACCTTTCCAATCAACACCAACAAGCGAGCCACCTAAAATGCCCACGGTGACAAAAATTGCAGTTAAAAACGGCATACTAAAAAATCCAGCCCAAAAACGCGGAGCGATAATACGTCGTAGTGGATCAATTGCCATCATCTCCATACTTGATAACTGTTCAGTTGCTTTCATTAAACCAATTTCGGCTGTTAAGGCAGAGCCTGCACGGCCAGCAAACAGTAGACCTGCGACAACAGGCCCTAATTCGCGAAGTAGGGCTAGAGCAACCATCATTCCAATGCTTGCTTCGGCTCCAAAGGTGGTTAGTATAAAGTAACCTTGTAGAGCCAGAACCATGCCTATAAAAAGACCAGAAACAATAATGATGGTCAGTGATTGTACTCCAACAAAATAAAATTGCTTAATGAGTAATGGAAATTGTTTATTAAATTGTGGCTTACCAATTAATGCCCCAAACAGCATAACACCGGAACGGCCAATCATCGCAATGATATTGATAAACCATTGCCCTAATTTTGCCAGTAAATTCAACATTATTTTATACCTCTGCTTAGGTCTAATCGGTAATCATCAGCAGGATAATGAAAAGGGACGGGTCCATCAGCCAAACCGTCAAGGAACTGTTTAACCCGTGAATCGTCATTATCACGCAATTGCTGCGGTGTACCACCTGCAATAATATGTTGTTCAGCTACAATATAAGCATAGTCTGCAATACTGAGTACTTCGCTCACATCATGGCTCACAACAATGCAGGTTAATCCTAATGATTGGTTAATTTCGGATATCAGTTTAACAATTACACCCATTGAGATAGGATCTTGTCCTGCAAACGGTTCGTCAAACATGATTAAATCGGGATCCAGCGCTATAGCTCTAGCTAAAGCGGCTCGTCTTGCCATACCACCAGATAATTCTGATGGCATCATTTGAGCTGCGCCACGTAAGCCAACCGCTTGTAATTTCATTAACACTAAATTATGCAATATAGGTTCAGGTAAGTTAAGGTGTTCGCGTAATGGATAGGCGACATTGTCAAATACTGTTAGATCAGTAAATAAGGCACCGGATTGAAACAACATGCTCATGCGTTTACGTACTTCATACAATCTTGAACGCGACATGCTGGGTATATCTTCACCATCAAATAAAATTTTTCCTGATTGCGGTTTTAATTGTCCACCAATTAGGCGTAATAAGGTGGTTTTACCAATGCCTGATGGCCCCATAATTGCCGTGACTTTTCCTTTTGGGACATTCAGATTCATATTTTTATAAATAGGTCTTGTTCCACGATAAAAAGACATATCATGGATTTCAACCAAATTCTGCTGTAATGTGTTTGTCACAGTGATTTCCTACACTACTGATCTAAAATTGGAGCTATTTTACTTGATAATTGAGAATAAAGGAAATGTATTAAAGTTATTGTTTTATACTAAAATGCTAACAATTGATATAAAATGCACATCACATTCAATAATGAATCAGAGCAAAAAAGGCAAAATGTATTTTGCCTTTTAGTGTTATGGTATTGATGTTTTTATATTGTGTTATGTATTATTCGTGCCTGACTTTTCGTGCTAGATAGTTTCCAAGACTTTGAATAAATTGTATAACAATAACCAAAATTACCACGCAAATAATAGTGACGGCCGTATCAAAACGTTGATAACCGTACGAAATAGCCAAATCACCAATCCCTCCAGCGCCAATTGCACCAGCCATTGCCGTTGCACTAATTAAGCCAATGGTGGCTGTTGTTATGGTTAAAATTAACGAGCTGAAGGCTTCAGGTAACATAAAATGCCAAATAATTTGTAATGTTGTTGCACCCATGGATTGCGCAGCTTCAATAATACCATTATCAAGTTCAAGTAAGGAGTTTTCAACTAATCGGGCTATATAAGGTGCAACATAAATGGTTAAAGGCACAATAGCTGCTAGTGTGCCAAATGAACTACCAACGATCAGTTTAGTTAGTGGATGAATGGCGACAAGTAATATAATAAAAGGAAGCGATCTTAGTGTGTTGATGATTGGATTTAATATTCGATAAATCAGTGGGTTTTCTAATAACCCTGTCGGTCTTGTTGTGACTAAACAGATACCAAGCGGAATACCTAATAATACCCCAACACTTAAGGAGAAAAAGACCATAATAAAGGTATCATAAAATGCCTGAATAAATTGCTCTGTTGTGACTGTCGTTGTAAAGTAAGAGGCTAAATAATGAATAATGGTATTGAATTGTTCCATTTTAGTTGCTCTCCCAATGGTTAATTTCGGTGACTTGTACACCATGCTGACACAGATAATTCACTGAATCATTAATATGATTATCATTTCCTTTTAATTGCACAAACATGCTGCCTAGCACGGTATTTTGAATCTCGGACATATGGGCAAATAAAATATTGACGATGACCTTTTGTTGCAGTATTAGCTTATTTACTACGGGCTCTGATGCTGAACTACCCAAAAATTCAAGTTTGAATAATCGAATATTGTCTTTTGTTTTTTCTAGCGCGAGCAAGTTTTTGACCACTCCATCAGGGATTTGATCATTAATCACGGTACTTACAAAATTTTGTGTTGTTTGGTGTTTTGGATGACCAAAAACATCAAGTACATTGCCATGTTCAATGATTTCTCCTTTTTCCATGACGGCTACTTTATGACAAATTTGCTCAATAACATGCATTTCATGAGTGATTAGTACGACTGTTATTTGATATTTTTCGTTAATTTTTTTGATTAAATCTAGAATGTCTTGAGTTGTTTGTGGGTCAAGTGCAGAGGTGGCTTCATCACATAATAAGATATCAGGGTTATTTGCTAAAGCACGAGCAATACCAATCCGTTGTTTTTGCCCACCTGATAGCTCTTTAGGATAACTATTGGCTTTTTCACTTAATCCAACAAAAGCTAAAAGTTCATGAACTCTTTTTTGTATAGTTTGTTTTTTTTCTTTAAGTAAAATTAGCGGTATGGCTATATTTTCAAATACAGTTTTTGATTCTAATAAATTAAAATGCTGAAAAATCATACCAATTTTTCGTCTTACTTGCCGTAATTCACTATTTGATAATTGGTTGAGAACTTGATTTTGGATAATGACATTACCTTTTGTCGGTTTTTCAAGAAAGTTAATTAACCGAACTAATGTGCTTTTACCCGCTCCACTATAACCAATGATACCGTAAATATCGCCTTTACGAATGGTTAAATTAATATTGTTTAATGCTTGTGTGGTGATGCCATTTCGCTCATATTGTTTAAAAACATTTTCAAATCTAATCATTATTTGTAACCCATTTATTTTGTTTGAGTTGAATATTTGGATAAATAATTAACCAAAGGCATTATCATGATATGGTGAATTTTAAATTTGGGATTATTATTCAACGATGTAATTTATGTTTATTTAACGGTAACATAGGTTAGTTTTCTGCCCTAATAATCGTTTTTTATATCTTATTCCTTAAAGTTATAAGATAGAATCACTTGGAATAAATGAACCGCTTTTTTTGTGCTACAGTGTTTTATGTTTGCAACTTATAGGGGTATTTTTTATGAAAACATTTTTTACTGAACACAAATTTTTTAGGTATATTGCCTTCGCATTGGTGGTTAGCTCAATAAGTTTGATTACGGCTTGCGATAAATCATCAAACCAAGCTAATAATCAAACAAAAAAAGAGATCAGTATGGGAGTATCGCCAGGGCCTTATAATGATTTGTTTAATGATGCTGTTAAGCCAATACTTGAATCCGAAGGTTATAAAGTTAAACTAGTTAGTTTTCCACATTTGCTTGAATCTGATATCGCTCTAACTGAGGGTAGTATCGATTTAACCGTTGCACAGCATACAGCTTATATGGACGTATTTAATGCACAACGTAAGGCACATTTAAAGTCGGTTGTTCATGTGCCATCGGTGCCTGCTGCAGTATTTTCGAATAAATATACCTCATTAAAGCAAGTTTTTTCGGGGGCTAAAGTGGCTATTCCGCAAGATGCTTCTAATGCAGCTCGCTCATATAATTTATTAGAAAAGGCAGGATGGATAAAATTAAAGGAAAACACTAACCCTATTATTGTGAGTAAAAATGATATAGCTGAGAATATCGCAGGTATTGAAATCATTGAAATGGATTCGGCTAACATTCCTCGTGTATTAGATGAGTTAGATTTTGCAGTAATCCCAGGTAGTATCGTTTATTCTGCCAATATAGATTCAAATAAAGCACTTCTTTCAGAAACTATCATTCCAGACTTAGAGATTATGGTGGTAGTTAATGAGGGAAACGAAAATAGCCAATGGGCACAAGATATTAAACGCATTTATCAGTCCCAACAGTTTAAGGATTATATGAAAACACATAATCAAAATGGTTATTGGGTAATGCCTAAAGAATAAACGAGAAAAAATAAAGCCCGTTGATAACGGGCATTTTAATATCTTGCCATTTGTTGATCAATTATGCATGCCCAAGCATCAATTCCCCCTGTAAGGTTATAAAGGTAATCGTTATCAAAACCATTTTCAGCTAAATAGTTAGCGACATTAAGGCTTCTTATGCCGTGATGACAATAAATAATAATATCGATTTCATCAGGGATTTTGTCTAAATACAAGGGAATTAGGTTCATTGGAATATGCGTTGCACCATTAATTTTGCAAATAGCGACCTCGTTAGCTTCGCGTACATCAAGTAAGAAAATATTATCAGACTGGCTTAGTTTTTGTGCCAGTTCTGTTGGTGTGATTTCTTTTATTGTCATTATTTAAGACTCATGAGAATAATTGTCAAAAAATTTCAGCTAGACATGTGTTTGAGTATCAAACTTCAATTTTTCATTTATGTTATACCATCCTGTAAGGATATTACAAGATGGTAATATTTTTGCGATTTATGCTTCTAATGCTTTGCTAATTTTTTCAAATAAATCTTTAGATAAATTTTCAATTTTTAGTAAGTCTTCAAGTGCTTTTCGCATCTGTTGTTGACGTTTTTCATCATAACGTTTTAATCGAATCAGCGGATCGATGAGTCTAGCTGCAACTTGCGGATTTTTTTGGTTTAACTCTGTGAGGATTTCAACTAAGAATTGATAACCACTACCATCTTTAGCATGAAATGCCACAGGATTATTATTTACAAAGGAACCAATTAATGCACGGATGCGATTTGGATTACTGAGCGTAAATGAGCGGTGAGTTAATAATTTTTTCACTGTAGCAAGGACATTTTTATCTGGGCTTGTTGCGTTCAATGCTAACCATTTATCCATAACAAGTCCATCTTGATGCCATTTATCATCAAAGTTTACTAATAGCTCTGTTCGACAATCAAGTTCAGCTTTTACCGCTACATTTAAGGCAGCTAAACAATCAGTCATATTATTTGCTTGATGATATTGTTGGCTAACTAATGTATTAGCGTGCGAACTATCATCGGCATAGGCTAATAAAGTTAAACAACAGTTTTTAAGTGATCGCTTAGCAATATCATTATGTTTAATTTGATATTGTGAAGTGTTATTGTGGTGATAAACGGCTAATAATTCATCATAAAGTTCGTTTGCAAATTGAGTTAGTAAAAACAGACGGACTTCATGAATAGCGATTGGATCAACCACAGTAAATAAATTAGCTAATTCGTTTTCAGATGGCAAGGTCAAGATCTGCGCGATAAGGAAAGGATCAGTATTTTCTGATAGCAATACCGCTCGAAATGCATCTAATACTGAATCAGGTAGTGCTAATTTTTGATTTTCTTGATAATTTTTTACATTTAAACGAACATATTTTGCCAATAGCATTTGCGCTGCATCGTAGCGGCTAAATGCGTTAGTCGCGTGCTGCATTAGGAAAATGAGATCATTATCTTGATAATCATAAGTCAACTTAACGGGTGCTGAAAAATCACGTAATAATGAAATGATCGGCTTTTCAGTCACGTTATCAAAGATAAATTGTTGTGTGCTCTGTGTTAAATTTAAAACATGGTGAATAGGTTGGCCTTGGTATTGCAATGTAATAACTTTGCCATCATGTTGATATAATTCAATATCAAGCGGGATATGTAATGCTTGTTTTTGATTTTGATCTTGTGTTGCTGGCGTATATTGTTCTACCGTTAAAGTATATTGTTGGTTTTTTTCGTCGTAATTATCGGTAACGGTTAGTTCAGGTGTACCTGATTGACTATACCATAATTTAAACTGAGTTAAATCGATACCTGAGGCATCTTGCATGGCTGCAACAAAATCATCACACGTTGCGGCACTGCCATCATGGCGTTTAAAGTAGAGTTTCATGCCTGCTTGGAATTTTTCTTCACCTAACAAGGTATGCATCATACGAATAACTTCAGCTCCTTTTTCGTATACGGTGACTGTATAAAAGTTATTCATTTCAATGACTTGTTCAGGGCGAATAGGGTGAGACATAGGGCTGGCATCTTCGGCAAATTGAACGGTACGTAAAAGTTTTACATCTTCAATTCGTTTGACTGCACGAGATCCCATATCGGCGCTAAATTCCTGATCACGAAATACCGTTAATCCTTCTTTTAAACTGAGTTGGAACCAGTCACGACAGGTGACTCTATTACCTGTCCAGTTGTGAAAATATTCATGACCAATTACCCCTTCAATACCTAGATAGTCATCATCTGTTGCTGTTTGTGGTTTGGCAAGCACATATTTTGAATTAAAGATATTTAATCCTTTGTTTTCCATTGCTCCCATATTGAAAAAATCGACTGCAACGATCATAAAAATATCTAAATCATATTCAAGTCCAAAACGTGTTTCGTCCCAACGCATGGCATTTTTTAAACTTGTCATTGCCCAGTGCGAACGATCTAAATTACCTTTATCAACATAAATTTCTAAATCAACTGTGCGTTTGGATTGCGTGATAAACTGATCTTTTAAAATATCAAAATCACCAGCAACTAAGGCAAATAAGTAAGCAGGTTTAGGGAAGGGATCTTGCCATTGCACCCAATGACGTCCATCAGCAAGTTCGCCTTGTGCGATGCGATTACCATTCGAAAGTAGGTAAGGATAGCGTTGTTTATTAGCAGTAATGCGTGTTGTAAAGCGTGCAAGCACATCGGGTCGGTCAAGATAATAAGTGATATGACGGAATCCTTCCGCTTCACATTGAGTACAAAGCGCTTCGCCTGATACATATAATCCTTCAAGTGCGGTATTATCAATTGGTTTGATTTCGTTAACAATCGTTAAAGTAAACTCAGCAGGCACGTTTTGAATGATTAATCCTGTTTTCGTGATTTGGTAATCATGCCATGGTTGCTCGTCGATATTAATGGAAATCAATTTAAGGTCTTCACCATCTAAAATTAAATCGTTCGCTTGCTGATTTTTTTGAACGATGCGGCTACGAGCTGTTACTGTTGTTATTTCGGGCGCTAAATCAAAATCAAGATCAATGTCGGTAATAGTAAAATTAGGCGCCTTATAATCAAGACGGTTTTTTGCAATAGGTTGTGATTCAGGTATTTTTGTATTCATGTTGTTATGACCTTTTGGTTTGGACTCAATTTATATGTTGTGCTAGCGAATATTATAGCCGATTAAAACAATCTTATTACATAATTAATCTATATCTTCATTATTATTCTGCTATAATCTCTGGAATTTTCTTTAAAGTAATAGCACTAAATTTACATGTTACCAGCGATAATTACATCAATATTAGATACTGATGCTTATAAGTTGCATATGCAACAGGCCGTATTTCATCACTATCCTGAAGCAACCGTGGTTGCACAGTTTCGTTGTCGTAGTGATGATCTACTTGGGCAATATGCAGATCAAATAATACATCAAGTGAAATTAATGGAATCATTAGCTTTGTCTGATGATGAATTTGACTATTTATCAAATATCATCTTTTTTAAATCTGACTATTTAAATTGGCTTAAAAAATGGCGTTTTAATAGTAATTTGCTTACTATAAAAAATGAAGATGGAATGCTTTCCATTACCATTAAAGGTAAATGGTTAGATGTCATTTTATGGGAAGTGCCATTACTTGCTGTTATTAGTGAGATTGTCCATAAAGATCGTTCGCCAAATATTGGCGTTCCTGAAGCATTGGCAAGGCTAAAAGATAAATTAGCCTTGTTTAATGAAAAAACAGCTAATATGGATATGTCGGGTTTTAATTTAATGGATTTTGGTACTCGAAGGCGTTATTCGTTTGCGGTGCAAGAGGCTGTTGTTAGTTATTTGAAATCGCATTTTAATAACTTTCATAGCACTAGCAATTATTTACTAGCCTATCGTTTAGGGCTTACGCCTGTTGGAACGCAAGCACATGAGTGGTTTCAAGCTCATCAACGTTTAAGTCAAAGTCTTCAGGATTGCCAAAGAAATGCACTTCAGGTTTGGTTAGATGAATATCCTCATGACTTGGGGGTGGCATTGACCGATTGTATTACAATGGATGCGTTTTTACGTGATTTTGACTTGCACTTTGCATCTCACTATCAAGGGCTTCGTCATGATTCTGGTGATTCAATTGAATGGGGTGAAAAGGCGATTGCGCATTACCAGCAGTTAGGCATTGATCCTAAAACAAAGTTATTGGTATTTTCAGACAGTTTGAATTTTGATAAGGCACTTAATATTTATCAGCATTTTAATCATCGAGTAAAATTATCTTTTGGCATAGGTGGTTTTTTGGCTTGCGATATTCCTTCTAAAGAAGCTAATACTAAAGCATTGAATATTGTAATCAAATTGACAGAGTGCAATAATCAGTCTGTTGCGAAACTATCAGATAGTCCTGGTAAAACGATATCTCAGGATTTAGATTTTATTGATGAATTAAAACGAACTTTTAGTGTTAAAATTTGATAATAATTCATAGTTAACCAATCGTTAATATTAGAAAATAGAGAACAGTAATCAAGATTTTATTATTCAAAAATTCCATTTTGCTGTGGAATAACCGTTAGAATAGATCTGTATTACTTTAAAGATTACTTAAACAAATTAATGTAGAGATGGATAATTAAAATGACTTCAGTTGCACCTATTGTTGATGTGTTACAAGGCAAAATTGCTGTTGGCAGCACAATTTCTGTTCAAGGTTGGGTAAGAACTCGGCGTGATTCTAAAGCAGGCATATCATTTTTAGCCGTTTATGATGGTTCTTGCTTTGATCCTATTCAAGCGGTTATTGAAAATAATTTACCTAATTATGAACAAGAGATCTTACGTTTAACGGCTGGGTGTTCGGTTAAAGTCACGGGTAAAGTGGTGGAATCACCAGGTCAAGGTCAGAAATATGAATTACAAGTAGCGCAAGTTGAAGTATATGGCTTTGTTGATGATCCTGAAACTTATCCAATGGCAGCTAAACGTCACTCTATTGAATATTTGCGAGAAGTGGCTCATTTACGAGCAAGAACCAATATTGTTGGTGCGATAACACGTGTACGCCATACACTTGCACAAGCTATTCACCAATTTTTTGATGAACGTGGCTTTTATTGGTTATCAACACCAATTATTACTGCATCAGATACCGAAGGAGCGGGCGAAATGTTCCGTGTTTCAACACTTGATATGTTAAATCTGCCTAAATCGGACAACGGTAAGGTTGATTTTGATAAAGACTTTTTCGGTAAAGAAGCTTTTTTAACTGTTTCTGGGCAACTAAATGCCGAAACTTATGCTTGTGCACTTTCTAAAGTTTATACTTTCGGTCCAACATTTAGAGCTGAAAACTCAAATACAACTCGCCATTTAGCTGAGTTTTGGATGATGGAGCCTGAAGTGGCGTTTGCTGACCTCAATGACAATGCTAAACTTGCCGAAGACATGCTGAAATATGTGTTTAAAGCTGTGTTAGAAAAACGAGCTGATGATATGCAATTTTTTGCTCAGCATGTTGATAAAGAAGCAATTAATCGCCTTGAGAACTTTATTAATGCTGATTTTGCTCAAGTTGATTACACTGATGCTATCACCATTTTGCAAAACTGTGATGCTCAGTTTGAAAACCCTGTCAGTTGGGGAATTGATTTAGCCTCAGAACATGAACGTTACTTAGCGGAACAGCATTTTAAAGCACCAGTGGTTGTCAAAAACTACCCTAAAGACATTAAAGCATTTTATATGCGTATGAATGATGATGGTAAAACAGTTGCAGCGATGGACGTTTTAGCTCCGGGGATTGGTGAAATTATTGGTGGTTCACAGCGTGAGGAGCGTTTAGATATGTTGGATAAACGTATGGAAGAAATGGGACTTAAAAAAGAAGATTATTGGTGGTATCGTGACTTACGCCGTTATGGTACAGTACCTCACTCTGGATTTGGTCTTGGTTTTGAACGTCTGATTGTTTATGTCACCGGCGTGCAAAATGTACGCGATGTGATCCCATTCCCAAGAACACCGCGTAATGCAAATTTTTAAGCTGATTAAATTTCCCGATCTGACATAGGATTGGGATTCTTTGTTAATTAAGTTTTAGCTCAAAAATGATTAAAAAATAATCAAACAGTCTTGATTTTAGGCTTTGACAACGGGTTTTATGAAAAGTTCGCTTGATTTTAAAAAAAATTTATACATAATTTACGCTACTGTAAAAAGTAAATAAAGATAATAGCAATACTATTATCTTTGGGATGAATAATTTTTAAACAAAAATTGACACTAAACTTATGGGATGTGTCTTTTTTAGAAAAATAACCATGAGGGTAAAAAATGAAACGTAATCTATTAGCAATCGCTATCCCTGCTCTTTTAGTAGCAGCAGGTGCAAATGCGTCTATCGAAGTTTGGAACAAAGACGGTAATAAAGTTGACTTTTATGGCCGAGTAAAAGCAGCTAACAACATCACTGATCGTGGACAAGCAGGTGAAGGTGATGATACTTCAGCTCGTTTAGGTATGTCTGGTCAAACTCAAATCACTGACAGCGTAACTGGTTATGGTCGTTGGGAATATGAAGCGAAAGCAGGTAAAAACTCTAATAACGAAGTTCGTTATGCGTTTGCTGGTTTAAATTTTGGTGATGCAGGTTCATTCGACTATGGTCGTAATGACGGTGTGTTAAAAGCAATCACTGCTTATACTGACGTATTACCACAATTTGGTGGTGATGCAGCAAACAACAATTGGAACGTGTTATCTGCACGTACTAAAGCAGTTGCTACTTATCGTAACAATAACTTCTTCGGTTTAACTGATGATTTAAGCTTTGCATTACAATATGCTGATAATGGTGATAATTCAAACACTGAAGATAGCATTAATGATGGTTCAAGAGAAGCTTATGGTGCAAATATTCAATGGAATATTTTTGATACAGGTTTAACTGCTGGTGCAGGTTATGCTCAATCAGCATCAAGTGAAAATCGTCACAGCACTTGGACTGGTGGTATTAAATATGATAATTATAATTTATATTTAGCAGCTAACTACTTCCAAAGTAAATTAAAAAATCGTTCTATGTTTATTGTGACAAATAACGTTCCACTATATCTTGGTGATACCGATATAAAATACAAAGGTTTTGAATTAGTTGCTCAATACGGTATTGATTTAGAAGTTGGACGTTTAACTCCTTCTTTAGCTTATGTTCAACACAAACGTAAAACTGACTCCTTTGGTTATTATGCTAATCCTACATTACGTATTGATTCAACTAACTCACCAGAAGTTAAATATGTATCTGTAGGTGCAACTTACGATCTAAACAAAAACTTCAGTGCAATCGTTGAATACAAATTCAATCTTCTTGATCGTAAAGACATTGGTGCAGCACATAATACAAAAGTGCAGCGTGATCGTCACTTGAATAAACCAGGTACTAAAGATGTGTTAGGTGTTGGTTTAATCTACCAATTCTAATCTCTTAATATCTTATAAAAAGGCACTTAGGTGCCTTTTTTTTATTTCTTCATCTTTTTCAATCTAAAAGCACATTTTATGCTTAAAAATTTTTACATTAAGTATTAAAATATTCGCAATTTCGCAGAAATAATCTAATTAACATTATTAAATAGTGAATGTGTACAATAAAATCTATTTGCTATCTAGTAAAATAGATATCACACTTATAATATAATTGCTATTTATTAGCTGTTATTTATTAAACCAAGAGCAAAACTATTTGCATCTTTAATAATATAAAACACCTACGAGGGTAAAAAATGAAACGTAATCTATTAGCAATCGCTATTCCTGCACTTTTAATTGCAGGTACAGCAAACGCTTCTATCGAAGTGTGGAATAAAGACGGTAATAAAGTTGACTTTTATGGACGTGTTTATGCTTTAAACTATATTACTGATCGCAATAATCAAACAGGCGAAGGTGATAAAACCACTGCACGTTTAGGTATGTCAGGTCAAACTCAAGTGACTGATAGTGTTACTGGCTATGGGCGTTGGGAATATGAAGCTAAAACAGGTACTAATGCCGATAATGAAACACGTTATGCATTTGCTGGTTTAAACTTTGGTGATTTTGGTTCATTCGACTATGGTCGTAATGATGGCGTGTTAAAAACGTTAACGTCTTATACTGACGTATTACCTGAATTTGGTGGTGATGCTTCAGATAATGATCTTTATGCATTAACAGCTCGTACAAAAGCCGTTGCTACTTATCGTAATGCTGATTTCTTTGGCTTAGTTAATGGTTTACGTTTTGCAGTTCAATACGCTGATAATGGTGATAATAGTTCAACTAGTCATTTCAATAAACATGCTAGTGACGATAAACGTGATAGTGCTGAAGCATGGGGATCAGTTGTTGATTGGGATGTGCTTGATACAGGTTTATCTGTTGGTGCTGGTTATGCTCAAACTGGTGGTCATAAAGATGCTAAAGCGTGGTCAGCTGGTATTAAATATGACAACGATAACCTTTATTTAGCAGCATTATATATCCAAGGCAAACAAAAATATGGTTGGGATAATGCATCAACTACTCACAGTGCAAGTGATTTAAAAACTAAAGGCTATGAACTTGTTGCACAATATGGTATTGACTTTGAAGTGGGTCGTTTAACACCATCTGTTGCTTATATTCAACATAAAGTTAAAGATGCATCTAATTATTCAAGTGATGCAGGACTTAAAAGTAATGATTTAGTTAAATATGTTGATGTTGGTTTAACTTATGATTTTAACAAAAACTTACAAGCTATTATCGATTATAAAATCAACTTGTTAGATAAAGATGATATCGGTGCACGCCGTGCTTTATATGAAGATCACTCATTTACCAAATCGCAAATCAATGGCACAACCAAAGATACAGTTGCACTTGGTTTAATTTATCAATTTTAATTGATTGTATGTGATTTTTTTAAAAGGCACTTTGGTGCCTTTTTTATTATCTGTTACCAATTAAATACTCCTTGCACTTTAATTGATACTCTGTTAAAAAATCGATAAAGATAATAATAAATTAGGATAACAATAATGCTCTATACCACACGTAGATTATTGGCTAGAAAAAACATTGCATTAGTTGCTCACGATCACTTGAAGGAATCTTTGCTAAATTGGTGTAACAAAAATCGCGAAATACTCTCTCAGCATAACTTATGCGGTACAGGTACGACAGGGACATTAATTAATAAAGAGACGGGTTTAGATATCAATCCAATGCTTAGTGGACCAATGGGGGGTGATCAACAAATTGGTGCATTAATTGCAGAAGGTAAAATTGATATCCTAATCTTTTTTTGGGATCCACTGAATGCAGTACCCCATGATCCCGATGTCAAAGCACTTTTACGGTTATCGACGGTTTGGAATATTCCTGTTGCCACTAATCAAGCAACAGCCAATGCATTAATTCAGTCTGCTATTTTTACGCAAGAAGTTGATATTGAAATTCCTGATTATCAAAGTTATTTAGCTGACAGAGTCAAATAAATGCCAATACCCTCTCAAATTCGCAAAACAGGTCGACAAATATTACTACTTGATAATTTGTTTATTGTCTTAGGTTTTTATGTCGTTTTCCCACTTGTATCAACCCATTTTGTTAGCCAAGTGGGCTGGAGTGCACTCTTTGTTGGTTTTGCGTTAGGATTTAGGCAATTTGTTCAACAAGGTTTTGGTATTATTGGCGGTGCTATTGCCGATCGATTTGGTGCAAAACCTATGATTGTTGTAGGTATGTTTTTACGCTGTGTTGGTTTTATTTCCATGGCGATTGCAGGTGAGCCTTGGTTATTATTACTTTCTTGCTTACTTTCAGCTTTAGGAGGACTATTATTTGATCCGCCTCGTATGGGACTAACTATTAAATTTACTCGTCCACATGAGCGAGGTAAGTTCATATCACTGTTAATGATACAAGATAATGCTGGAGCAGTAATAGGTGCTCTTATTGGTGGAATTTTGATTGATTATGACTTCCATTTAGTATGTTGGTGCGGTGCTTTTATTTTTTTCTTATGTGGGATTTTTAATATTTTCTTCCTACCGGCTTACCATATTGCTGTTGGTAAAGTTCCTATTGTGAATGGTATGAAAATGGTTGTGAAAGATAAAAAATTTACACGCTATGTTCTTACATTGACTGGTTATTATGTGCTATGGGTGCAAATTATGTTGATGTTACCTTTAACAATCACAAACGTATCAGGTAGCCCAAGTTATGTAAAATGGATGTATGCCATTCAAGCTAGTATTTCACTCATATTGCTTTATCCATTAGCTCGTTGGAGTGAAAAATATTTCAGATTAGATCAGCGCCTTAAATTTGGTTTATTTTTGATGTCATTTGCTTTTATCATTATTGGGTTTACAACACAATTAACATTATTATTATCACTTATTGCGTTATTCTATTTAGGAGCAATTATTGCAGAACCGGCCCGTGAAACCTTATCAACAGTACTAAGTAATCCTAAGGCAAAAGGTAGTTATATGGGATTTAGTCGTTTAGGGCTTGCTCTCGGTGGATTTATTGGTTATACCGGTGCTGGTTGGTTATATGATATCGCTATACAAATGGGATTCCCTCATTTGCCATGGATAGCGTTGACCACAATTGGTCTATTAACTTTAAGCTATCTGCAATATCAATTTAAAAATGAGCCACCAATGCAGCGTGTTAAAATGAGGAAGATTGGTTAATCTTACCATCTTTAAATAAGATTGCCTCGCCCGTATTGAGCTTATGCCATGTTTCATTTGAAGTTAATGGTAATGTAGAAATAATCGTAACAACGTCATTCGGTGTTGTATGTTGTTGAAAGTCAATTTCGACATCTTCGTCCAGCAATTTTGCTTTGCCAAAAGGCGCTTTACGGGTTATCCAATGTAAATTGGTTGAGCAGTAGGCAAACACATATCGCCCATCAGACAATAGCATATTAAATATACCAAGTTGGCTTAACTGACTGGCACATTGTTGAATAAAATTAAATAGCTCAAGATCATTAGTCGGTTTTTGCGAATACTTTTGATGTAGTTGATTTATTAAGTAACAGAAAGCATATTCGCTATCGGTTTCACCAATGGGTTGAAATAGCCCTGTATCTAAATGTTGGTAATCGGTTAATTGCCCATTGTGCGCAAAAGTCCAGTTCTTTCCCCATAGTTCGCGGGTGAATGGGTGGGTATTTTCTAGGGCAACACCACCTCGATTTGCTTGTCGAATATGGGCAATTACGGCTTTAGATTTGATGGGATATTCTTTCACCATTTTAGCAATAGGTGAATAACTGCATGGCTCGGGATCTTTGAATGTTCGGCAGCCTTTTCCTTCATAAAAAGTAATTCCCCAGCCATCTTTGTGGGGACCTTTGTCCCCACCACGTTTAATTAGGCTAGTAAAACTAAAGCAGATATCGGTTGGCACATTAGCGCTCATACCCAATAATTCACACATATTATTTAGCCATCTCTTTTTCAATAAGTAGGATTAGAATATGAATAACTTTGATATGAATTTCTTGCACACGATCTGCATAGCCAAAATGCGGAACACGAATATCGACATCAGCAAGTCCATTCATCTTACCGCCATCTTTACCCGTTAATGTAATGACTTTCATGCCTTTCTGTTTTGCTGCTTCAATTGCTTTCAACACATTAGCAGAATTACCTGAAGTTGAAATACCTAAAAGCACATCGCCTTTTTGTCCAACACCTTCAATATAACGAGAAAAAATATAGTCAAATCCATAATCGTTACCAACACAAGAAATATGACTTACATCAGATATTGCTATTGCAGGGTAAGCCGGACGATTGTCACGATAACGCCCGGTTAACTCTTCAGCAAAATGCATCGCATCACAATGAGAACCACCATTACCACATGATAAAACTTTGCCTCCTTGTTTAAACGAATTGGCAATTAAAATTGCGGCTTGTTGAATCAGTTCAAGGTTTTTATCATCTGAAACAAATTTAGTTAATACGTCAACGGCTTGATTTAACTCATTACGAATATTGTTAATGTACACTACCATTTCTCCTTAATAAATTTATATACCATTTTAATTCGTTCCAAATAGCTTGCAAGTGATAAAAATAAAATTCCTAATTTTGACCAATATTTTCAGGAAAGAATGTGTTTAAGTATAAAAATGAATATCTAAATGAAAATGAATTAAAATCATTACTAGTAGCAAGAAATAAAATAACAACAAAATTTAAATTAATTTTAATATTAACAAATAATATATTTGCAATAGTGAAATTATTTGCGTTTTTTTTAAATAATACCTTGTATATAACTTGGTCGTAACGCTATTTGCCAATAGGATAAGTCTTTAATTTGTGATACAATTTGGTTAGTATTTTTTCACTTAAAAGAAAGTGAAATAACCTTTAAAATAGAATCGATAAGGAATTAATATGCAAACAATTGAGGGTAAAGTGGCTGCACCAAAAGCCAAAGTTGCAATTGTGGTGGCACGTTTTAATCATTTTATTAATGATAGTCTAGTAAGTGGTGCAATTGATGCATTAACACGTATTGGTCAAATTGATGATAAAAATATTACTGTTATCTGGGTTCCTGGTGCTTATGAAATTCCACTTGCCGCAAAAGTTGCTGCGCAGTCGAAAAAATATGATGCAATTGTGGCATTAGGCACGGTTATTCGTGGAAGCACTGCGCATTTCGATTTTGTTGCAGGTGAATCAAGCTCAGGTTTATTAAGTGCAAGCTTAGATAACACTATTCCAGTTGGATTTGGTATTTTAACTACCGAAAGTATAGAACAAGCTATTGAACGTGCAGGCACAAAAGCGGGTAATAAAGGTGCTGAAGCGGCATTAACTGCGCTGGAAATGCTAAATATTATTAAAGCAATTAAGGAGTAATTTAGTGGCATTAGTCAATCCTCGTCGTCGAGCAAGAGAGTGTGCGGTACAAGCAATCTACTCTTGGCAAGTTTCTAAAAACGATCTTGCCGATGTTGAGACCAGTTTTATTGCAGAACAAGACATGAAAGGCGTTGATGCCAAGTATTTTCGTGAGTTATTAAACGGTGTGGCAAAAAATACCATTGAATTAGATGAAAAAATGGCGCCATACCTCACTGAACGCACTGTTGATGAATTGGGGCAAGTTGAATTAGCGATACTTCGAATCGCACTGTATGAATTAATGAAACGTCAAGATGTACCTTATAAAGTAGTGATTAATGAAGCCATTGATCTCACAAAAACGTTTGGTGCAGCTGACAGTCATAAATTTGTTAATGGTGTATTAGATAAAATTGCCCCAACCATTCGTACGCGATAACCGATTAATAGTGAGATTGATATGAACGACAATACCGAAAAAAGCAAACCAACTATTTTTTATGCTAAAAATAGTGAACCGAAAAAGTACTCTCGCTCAGCTAAAGAAAAGCTTAGTGGGTGGAAAGGTAAGCGTAAAGATGATTTATCTCCGTTTAACGCTAAACGTGATCATAATGACCGTATTGAAACGTTCAAACCTCGAAATGATAAATCTGAGTTTTTCAAAAAGAGTTTTACTGTTGAACTTAATCAATCTCAATCAGCCATTGCAAATGATTCTCCATGGCAAAAAAAAGTACGTACTAATGATCAAGCGCCTACATTTGGGTATGATGGTTATCGTCAGTGTAAAGAAGAAACGTTAGTTTATAGTGAAAATAGCTGTAAAGCGGTTTTTAAACATCGACGCACAGCCATTATAAAGCTATTTATTACCCAAGAGATGACTTATCAGTTTAAGAATTTAATCGACTGGTTAGTCAAACAGCGGCTGGGTTATGATGTTGTCTCTAGCGAGCAAATTAGCAAAATAACCCAAACTCAGCACCATGGTGGTGTTTGTTTAATTGTTAAAAAGCGTGTGCCGCTCACATTATTGGATTATTTAGAAAAAAGCAATGATAAAGATCATGATTGCATTTTAGCCATTGACGATGTTAACAATCCTCATAATCTAGGTGGGCTAATACGAAGTGCTGCTTTTTATGGAGTAAATGGCGTGATGTTACGCCAAACCAATTTACTTGATAGTGGTTCAGCTATGCGAGTAGCAGAAGGTGGGATAGAAGCCGTTGCAGCAATTAAAAGTGATGATTTTATTGCTTCAATTGATATGCTTAAACAACATGGCTATCAAGTTGTTGCATTATTACCTTGCCAATCAAAGTCTATTGCATCAAGCGAATTGCACAAAACTCGGTTTAACAAAAAGGTGGTTTTAGTTATCTTTCAGCAAATCAACATGAAGTTGATTAATAATGCTGATGTCACCTTACATATACAAGGTAATGAGAATATGCCCGCGCTTAATATTTCAGTGGCAACAGGCATTTTATTATCAAATTTGAAAAAATAAGCCATGAGGAATTTAGCTTTTATCATCGCCTAATCTATCATTGAAGTGATAAAAGCTATTTTTAATTATTGATAGCTATCAAATAGCATCATTTGGTTAGAAATTGCGTTTTTTTTCTGTAGAGTATTAACAAGTATTTGAATATGGTCGGTAGTAGCTATGGCTAAGTATAAAGTTGGTTTAATTTTTGGTAAGTTTTATCCTTTACATTGTGGTCATATTTATTTGATTGAAAAGGCAATGAGCCAAGTTGATGAATTACATATCCTGCTTGGTTGTGAAGCATCACGCGATAAACAACTTTTTGATAAAAGCCGGCTCCCCAAATACCCTCAAGTAAGTGATCGTTTTTCGTGGTTAAAAGAAACGTTTAAAGATCGCCATAATATTCATATCCATGTACTTGATGAAGCAGGTATTGAGTTTTATCCTAACGGTTGGCAAGATTGGAGTGATCGTGTTAAGCAGCTGCTTGCTGAGCATAAAATTATCCCAAATGTTGTTTTTACCAGCGAACCTCAAGATGTCAAAAATCATGAACACTATTTTGGTTGTTCGGTGGCCATTGTTGATGCTGATCGACATTTTATGAACATTAGTGCCACACAAATCCGTGAAAACCCTTATAAAAATTGGTCTTTTATTGCACAAGCAGCAAAACCATTTTTTGTTAAAAAAGTGGCTATTATAGGTCAAAATGGATTTTGTGATTTACCGATTCAACTGGCTAATATTTATAATACGCAATATGTACCAAATGGATATATTAATTATATTGAGCGGGAAATTTCTATCCACCATAACAAACGCTATTTAAGTGAATCTGATTATATTAAAATTGCAATGTTACACGTTGAACGAGTTACAAAAGCAGTAGAAACAGCAAATAAGATTATTTTTACCGCGATTGATTTTGAAACATTAGCGCAGTATTACAGCCAAATCTTCGATAAAGAAAACGATGTTTTAAAAGCTCTAAAAGACAGTTATCATTTTGATTTAGTCATTCACGAAAAAGACTTAAAACCACTACATTCCCAACTTGAATATTTTGAAACAGTCTCAAAGAAGGTTGAAGCATTATTGATTTAGTTCATCACATTTATTATGGCTTATGCTAAAATAAGGTAAATCTTTGTGATAGGTAAATTTTATGTCTCAACCTTTTGATAATAAAGACAATATAAATCAAGAAAAAATTGATTTTGGTTACACGCAAGTTCCAAAACAAGAAAAAGTAAAACGTGTTGCTGAAGTATTTCACTCTGTTGCCGATAAATATGACGTTATGAATGATCTCATGTCATTCGGTATTCATCGTATTTGGAAAAAAATCACCATTGAATATAGCAGTGTGCGTAAAGGCCAAAAAGTTCTGGATCTTGCTGGTGGCACAGGTGATTTAACGGCAAAATTCTCACAACTGGTCGGTGACGATGGATTAGTTGTTTTAGCTGACATTAATGAATCGATGTTAAAAGTTGGACGAGATAAACTCCGTGATAAAGGCTTATTTAAAAATATCGAGTATGTACAAGCTAATGCGGAAGAATTACCCTTTTCTGACAACTATTTTGATTGTATCACTATCTCATTTGGTTTACGTAATGTCACCGATAAAGAAAAGGCTTTACGATCCATGTGGCGGGTACTGAAGCCTGGCGGACGCTTATTAATTCTTGAATTTTCTAAACCACAATATCAAATACTAAATAAAGCGTATGATTTGTATTCATTTTCCATGTTACCGCTAATGGGGAAAATTGTGGCAAATGATTCTGAAAGTTATCGCTATTTAGCCGAATCAATTCGTATGCATCCCGATCAAAACACCCTGAAAAAAATGATGGAAGATGCAGGATTTGTTGATGTGAAATATCACAATATGACCGGTGGTATTGTTGCGTTACATACTGGCTTTAAATTTTGATGCGATGAATAATAATGACCTTTTTTAGAATTTTTAAAATCTTAACTGTATTTCGAGCCTATAAGTTAAAAGAATTGTTGCCAAAACATCGTTCATCAAAATGGCTTCGCACTTTATTATTCTGCTTTTTTTGGGTTAGACCTAAGGCAAAACATCAAGAAATTGGCGAACGTTTACGACAAGCATTACAAGAATTAGGTCCCGTTTGGATCAAGTTCGGGCAAATGATCTCAACTCGGCGTGATGTTCTACCTAAACACATAGCCGATGCTTTAGCAAAATTACAAGACCAAGTTCCCCCTTTTGACGGTAAAATAGCGAAACAACTGATTGAACAAGCATTAGAACAACCAATTGATTATTATTTTTCCAACTTTGATGAAACTCCGTTAGCGTCAGCATCAATTGCACAGGTGCATACTGCGGTATTAAAATCTAGCCAAGCCGAGATTGTCATCAAGGTTTTACGTCCTAATATTTTACCTATTATCCAAGCTGATATTGGTTTAATGTATTGGGTCGCTAAACAATGTACGAAGCGAATAAAATCAGGCGAAAGGTTACGTGCGGTTGAAATAGTGCATGATTATGAAATGACACTATTAAAAGAGTTAGATTTACGCAAAGAGGCTTACAACACAGCAAGACTACGCGATAATTTTATCAATAGCGATATTCTGTATATTCCTTATGTATACCAAGATTTATGTCGAAAAAATGTCATAGTCGAAGAACGCATTAAAGGCGTACCCATCGCCGATATTAACCAGCTAAAACAACATAAAGTCGATATGAAATTGCTGGCAGAGCGGGGTGTTCAAGCCTTTTTTACCCAAGTTTTCCGCGATAACTTCTTCCATGCTGATATGCACCCGGGCAATATCTTTGTTGATATTACCGAGCCACAAAATCCACGTTATATTGGAATTGATTGTGCCATTGTTGGCATATTGAGTGATGATGACCAGCACTATCTTGCCGAAAACTTCTTGGCATTTTTTAATCGAGATTATCGGAAAATAGCCGAAATTTATATCGCATCGGGTTGGGTGCCAGAAACTACTGATGTTATCGCACTTGAAATGGCCATGCGCAATGTCTGTGAGCCTGCATTTGAAAAACCACTAGCTGAAATATCATTTTCACAGATTTTACTACAGTTATTTCAAGTTGCACGGCAATTTGAAATGGATATTCAACCACAACTTACACTTCTTGAAAAAACGCTATTTTATATCGAAGGGCTTGGACGTCAACTTTATCCTGAACTTGATTTATGGCAAACAGCAAAACCATTTTTAGAAAAGTGGTATCAAGATAAATACAGTGCAAAAAAGATACTACAACAAGCGTTGGAATCGCTACCTAAATGGCGCAACATATTGCCACAATTACCTAAAAAATTAAATGATTACGAACGAATCACTAAACAGATGAATGCGCAATTAAAGCAAATTGATCAACAACTACAGCGTAGCAAAAAACGTGAACGAAATCTGTATGGAATGCTGGGATTAATTTGTGCTTTATGCATTACGATATTAGTCATAAATTAATGATTGAAAACTAATAATTACCTATTAAATTGGTCATATTGGGAATATTATAATTTACGTGTATAATTTGGTTAAATACCACCATTGGAGACAATCAGATGCCAAGCTTACCGCAACTACTCATATTAATCGCTGTAGTAGTATTATTATTTGGAACAAAAAAATTACGTTCATTGGGTTCGGATCTTGGTGAGTCGATTAAAGGCTTTAAAAAAGCAATGAATGATGATGATGGTAAAAAAGATAGTGATAAGTCACAAAAAATCGAAAATACCGACTCATTTGATACTAATACCGATAATAACAAAAAAGAGTAATCCGTGTTTGACATCAGTTTTGGGCAATTACTATTAGTATTAATTATTGGCCTGGTGGTATTAGGGCCAGAACGATTACCTATTGCAATAAAAACCGTCGCAGGGTGGATAAAAGTACTACGCCGAATGTCAGCCACGGTACAGCTAGAGTTGAATAAAGAACTTAAACTGCAAGAATTACAAGACAGCCTAAAAAAGGCTGAACAAAGTGGGCTAACAACGTTGACGCCAGAAATTCAAGAATCCATTAACGATTTAAAGCGTGTAACTGAATCATTACAAAACGAAATCGACTCAGCAACGCAAATCGATCCACAAACACATTCAGATAAAAAATCATGACAGACGACGCTACTCAACCATTAATTGGACATCTTGTTGAACTCAGAACACGGCTTTTACGTTGTATTATCTGTATTTTATTGGTATTAATTTGTTTACTTTATTTTTCTAATGATATTTATCATATTGTAGCAAATCCGCTCATCAGCCAGTTACCACAAGGTAGTAGCATGATAGCAACTGACATTGCCGCGCCATTTTTTACACCGATTAAACTGACTGCGGTGGTTGCGATATTCATCTCTATTCCGTATGTGCTATACCAAATTTGGGGCTTTATTGCGCCAGCACTCTACCAACACGAAAGACGTTTGGTGATGCCTTTAATAGTATCAAGCACGATCCTATTTTATATGGGGATAGCGTTTGCTTATTTTGTGGTGTTTCCATTAGCGTTTTATTTTTTTATTCATACTGCACCGGTTGATGTTGCAATCAATACTGACATTACCAAATACCTCGATTTTGTCATGACTCTTTTTGTGGTATTTGGCTTTGCTTTCGAAGTGCCTGTGGCAATTATTTTGCTTTGCTGGACTGGAATCACTACACCTAAAAGCCTACGTAAAAAACGCCCTTATATTATTGTTGGTGTTTTTGCCGTTGCAATGTTTGTTACTCCACCAGATGTCTTTTCGCAAATATTATTAGCTGTACCTATCTGTTTATTGTTTGAAATTGGCACCTTTTTTGCTCGTTTTTACCAACCGCGTCAAAATGACAATATAGAAGACGATAGCCAAGAATCTGAACAATAGACATAAACAGATAACCAATGAATTAAACAGAACAAGTAAGGATAACGAGTCATAATGAAAACATCATTACCTGATTTTAATTGCGCCAATGTATTAGTTGTGGGCGATATTATGTTAGATCGCTACTGGTATGGGGGGACTAATCGCATATCACCTGAAGCCCCGGTACCTGTCGTTAAAATTGACTCTTTAGAAGAACGCCCAGGCGGTGCAGCCAATGTTGCCATGAATATAACTTCACTTTGTGGTAACGCGCGACTGATTGGCTTAACAGGCATTGATGAACCAGCTAAAATTCTTGATGAACAACTCAGTAAACATAACGTTCACTGTGATTTTGTATCCGTTTCAACGCACCCAACTATCACCAAATTGCGAGTCCTATCACGCAATCAACAATTAATTCGTATCGATTTTGAAGAAGGGTTTGGCAATGTTGATGCAACACCTATTCTTGAACGCATTCAAACAGCATTAACGACTTATAAAGTGTTGGTTCTGTCGGATTATGCTAAGGGCGCATTATCGGCAGTTCAAGAAATGATTAAGCTTGCCAATCAAGCTAATGTACCGATTTTAGTTGATCCCAAAGGTACGGATTTTGAGCGTTATCGTGGAGCAACATTATTAACGCCAAATATGACTGAATTTGAAGCCGTGGTTGGGCATTGTCAAAACGAAGAAGACATTGTCGAAAAAGGTTATCAGCTTATCAAAAAGTATGATCTTAAAGCCTTGTTGGTCACACGTAGTGAAAAAGGTATGACATTACTACAATTAGACAAACCAATTTACCACCTGCCAACTCAAGCCAAAGAAGTTTTTGATGTCACCGGTGCCGGCGATACCGTAATTGCGACATTAGCTGCGGCTTTAGCTGCTGGGCAATCTTTAGAAGAAAGCTGCTTTTTAGCTAATGCCGCAGCCGGTGTGGTTGTTGGCAAACTTGGCACATCGACCGTTTCACAAGTCGAACTAGAAAACGCCATCCGTGCACGAGCTGATGATGGTTTTGGTGTTATGAGCGAAGACGAGCTAAAAGAAGAAGTCCGAAAGGCGCGCATGCGTGGTGAAAAAATTGTCATGACCAATGGCTGTTTTGATATTTTACATGCAGGGCATGTTTCTTATTTGGCAAATGCTCGGAAACTTGGCGATCGCCTAATTGTTGCTGTAAACAGCGATACCTCGGTAAAAAAACTAAAAGGCGAATCCAGACCAATTAACCCACTCATGCAACGAATGATTGTACTAGGTGCACTTGATTCGGTTGATTGGGTTGTTCCATTTGAAGAAGAGACCCCTCAACGACTCATTGCTAATGTCTTGCCCGATGTCTTAGTCAAAGGTGGCGATTATAAACCCGAAGATATCGCTGGGGGCAAAGAAGTTATCGCTGCTGGCGGTAGCGTTAAAGTGCTTAACTTTGAAGATGGCTGTTCCACGACTAATATTATTAATGCTATAAAAAATCGCTAAATCTTATTGTCAAGCAAATCGGTTACTCATTGGAATAACCGATTTGCTTTAGAACGGGAAAAAACAACTATTTATTTTCTTATTTTAATTACGCCTTAAGACAAACTTTAAAAAAATTATCAAAAAACACTCGCAATGTTGACCAAGTCTTTAATAAAAAAATTATTAACAGTTATTGAAAATTAATAGGTAATAGCTATTGTTAAATTTCAAAATTAATACTTTTTTTATTATGCGCTTTATGCAAAGCTAGTGACCAAATTCTGAAAAAGAGTATTAAGGATATTTTATGACCAAACATTATGATTATATTGCCATTGGTGGCGGTAGTGGTGGGATAGCATCGGTTAATCGAGCTGCATCCTATGGAAAAAAATGTGCCATTATTGAAGCAAAATTATTAGGTGGAACCTGTGTGAATGTTGGTTGTGTGCCTAAAAAAGTGATGTGGTATGGTGCACAAATTGCTGAAGCCATTAATCACTATGGTCCTGATTACGGTTTTGATACTACTATTAATCAATTCAGTTGGGATAAATTAATTGCTAGCCGAACTGCTTATATTGATAGAATCCATCAATCTTATGATCGGGTTCTGAATAATAACAACGTTGATGTGATTCATGGATATGCTAAGTTTGTTGATTCTCATACAGTTGAGGTAAATGGTGAACATTATAGTGCCGATCATATTCTGATAGCTGTGGGGGGCAAACCAACGATTCCGAATATCCCAGGTGCGCAATATGGTATCACATCTGATGGATTTTTTGCGCTAAAAGCCTTACCTAAGCGTGTGGCAGTTGTAGGCGCTGGTTATATTGCTTGCGAAATCGCAAGTGTATTACATGCACTTGGCGCACAAACTCATCAATTTGTTCGCAATGCCACGCCATTACGCACTTTTGATCCATTAATTGTTGAAACCTTAATGGAGGTGATAAAAACAGAAGGGCAACAACTTCATACTTTTGCAGTGCCAAAATCCGTTACTAAAAACAGTGATGAGTCATTAACTTTAACACTAGAAAATGGCGAAAGTTATACTGTCGATTGTTTAATTTGGGCAATTGGTCGTGAACCGGCTACAAATGACATGAATTTACAGGCAGCAGGAATTGAAATTGATAATAAAGGCTTTGTGGTCGTGGATAAATATCAAAATACCAATGTACCGGGCATTTATTCAGTCGGTGATGATACAGGTGCCATGGCATTAACACCGGTTGCGGTTGCCGCGGGTCGTCGCTTATCAGAAAGACTTTTTAACAATAAACCTGATGAACATTTAGATTATAATAACATTCCTACTGTTGTATTTACTCACCCCGCTATTGGTACAGTAGGCTTAACTGAGCCAGAGGCGATACAGCAATATGGTCAAGAAAACGTCAAAGTTTATAAATCCACCTTTACGGCCATGTACACTGCAGTTACACAACATCGTCAGCCATGTCGTATGAAGTTAGTGTGCGTCGGTAAAGATGAAAAAATTGTTGGTATTCATGGTATTGGTTATGGTATGGACGAAATGTTACAAGGCTTTGCTGTAGCACTAAAAATGGGGGCAACGAAAAAAGACTTTGATAACACTGTTGCGATTCACCCAACGGCTGCCGAAGAATTTGTAACTATGCGTTAAGCTTTAAGCGTTAAGTGAACCATTAAGACCTACCATTAAAAGCAGGACCACAGTGTCCTGCTTTTTTATGGATTATTTTGTTGATTGTCTTATGGATTAGATACACTGCTAGGTTCGCAACGCCAGCCATTTTTCGCTAATGGATAAAAACCAACGGCTATTGCAATTAATGCCACAAAAGAGATATAAATACCGGCACCTAGATAACTATATTCTCCTAATAAATGTTCAGGACTTAATAGATAAATCGTTAACGTTGGTGTAATAGCGCTAAATAGCGCATAAGCTAAATTATAAGAAAACGACAAACCTGAATAGCGGATTGCTGGTGGAAACGTTCTTGTTCCAATAATTGGTGTCATGGCGATAGAACCAATGAAAAGCCCAAAAACAGCCCAAATTAAATAAAGCTTAGTGAGCGACATATCAGGCGATAATGAACTATAAAAATAGAGACTAGAAACAGCAAGGCCTCCCCAACAAATCATCGAGGTTTTAGTTGAACCAAGCTTATCATCTAACCAACCAAAAATAATACAACCTAATGTTAAGGTTAAAGCGGCAATACAACCACCGATCCGCCAATCAAGGTTAGCAAAATGATATATACCGCCAACAATACGACCTGGGGTAATTAAAATCCCCACCATAATAGCGGTAGACAATGACCACGTTAACAATGCAACAATCACGCAGGCTGTTTTGTGTTTTTGTAGTACGGTAACAACTGGGATATTTTTTTCAATTGCCTTGCGCGCGGCTAATTCCTTGAAAATAGGTGTTTCTGATAAAAAACGGCGCAAATAAACCGAAATAACCCCAAAAATACCGCCAATAATAAACGGAATACGCCATGCGTAATCTAAAATATTTTGTGTCGTAAAACAAAGATCAATAATAATTGTGACAATAAACCCAAGTAAAATACCGCCAGTAATTCCTGATGTTAATGTGCCAACACCAAGTCCATAACGTTGTTTTGGCACATGCTCTGCAATAAATACCCAAGCACCTGGCATTTCGCCACCGATCGCTGCACCTTGCAACATGCGCATAATCAAAAGCAATAGTGGTGCAAAAATACCAATCATTTCGTAAGTGGGTAAAACTCCAATGATGAAGGTAGGTAGCGCCATCATTGCGACACTTAGGGTAAACATCTTTTTACGGCCGACTTTATCGCCAAAATGTGCCATAATAATACCACCCACAGGACGAACTAAATAACCAGCAGCAAAAATTCCCCACGCAAACAGATCTAACGTCAAAGGGGATAATGTATGAGGTAAAAATAGTGGTTTAACGATGGTATCTATATAAAGTGCATAAATAACAAAATCATAAAACTCGAGCGTACCACCTAAAGAAGACAAAACTAACGTTTTTAAGTCCTTACTATTTAATGGACGCGCAGGGGGTTGCCACTGTGTATTGATTTCAGACTGATTCATGAACTAACCTTATTCTTATTGTTAAATTGAGATAAAAAATCAAGAAAACTCGTCTTTTTTGACCTAACCTTATAAAGCACCTCCATTCTGCCACAAAAAAAAGCCTTTTTTTTCATCATAAAAAAATTTAATGAATGACATTAAACTGTATATTTGATTTATAATCTTAATATATTTATATTTTATTGGATAAAAGATATCACCATACCATGGTGGTTAATTCAAAAGGATGATTTAATGATAGACCCAAAAGTAAAGCGTTGCGGTTGGGTGACAAACGATCCGCTGTATATTGCTTATCATGACAACGAATGGGGCATTCCTCAATATGATAGCCTTAAGTTATTTGAAAAAATTTGCTTAGAAGGTCAACAAGCGGGTTTGTCTTGGATCACAGTACTAAAAAAACGGCAAGAATATCGCCGTTGTTTTTTTGATTTTAATCCTGAAAAAATTGTTCAATTGACTGAAAAAGACATTGAATTATTCATGGAAAACAAAGGACTAATACGTAACCGACTAAAGCTAAATAGCATAATCAAAAATGCCCAAGCGTATTTATTAATGCAAAAAAATAACGAAGATTTTTCACAATTTATTTGGTCTTTTGTTGATGGTAATCCAATTACTCATTACTACAAAGACAAAAGCGAACTTCCTGTTAGCACAGAAACCTCTGACAAAATGTCAAAAGCATTAAAAAAGAAAGGTTTTAGTTTTGTCGGTTCAACGATTTGTTATGCTTTTATGCAGTCCATGGGGTTAGTCAATGACCATTTTGAATATTGCTTTAAAAAGGAATTTAAGTGAATGAACATGATACAACTAATAAAGTATGCCGTTATTGCCATACTCGGTTATTTTATTGTCTGCAATGTGGTTATTTTTATCTATACCCAACAACCACCACAAGATAACGCTGACACCATGGTTATTTTAGGATCCCAAGTAGTGGGAACACCTGCGCAGGCACCCCTGACATTACAAACGCGTTTAGAAGTTGCGGTGACTTATCTACACAATAATCCCAACACAAAAGCCATAGTCTGTGGTGGACAAGGTAAAGACGAATCCGCAACCGAAGCTAGTGTAATGGCTGATTACTTAATCAAAAAAGGCATTGAATCATCAAGAGTTTATACAGAAGACAAATCAACTCGCACCGCTCAACAATTTCTTTATGCAAATGATATCTTACCTTTAGGCAAAACCGTCGTTGTCACTAATGATTTCCATTTACTGCGTTCAGTCATGTTGGCTAAACGTTCAGGATTCGAGCAAGTATCAGGTCTCTCTGCGCCGTTGAATTGGTCTAATTTTGATAAATATATTGCAATGATAAGAGAGCCATTAGCATTAGCAAACTCTTGGCTATTTGATCATCCTAAAGAACAACTTAAACAAGAATGATGGTTGCGATGAGATCAGATTTTTATCGATACACTGTTTTTAATTCAATCAGCTAATCAAAGTACCGCCATAAGCAACAGCTGTTTTTACTTGTTGTCCATGGTATCATGGCAACATTGCTGTTTAATTTAAAAATGAATAAAGATGAAATCTGATACTATTGTCGCGCAAGCAACGCCACCCGGTCGTGGAGGGGTAGGTATTTTACGTATTTCCGGCCCCAAAGCGCAAGCGGTTGCCCAAGCTGTATTGGGCAAATTGCCCAAACCGCGTTATGCCGATTATTTACCGTTTTTAGCATCGGATGGCACTACTCTAGATGAAGGTATTGCCTTATTTTTCCCTAATCCTCACTCATTTACTGGTGAAGATGTCCTTGAATTACAAGGTCACGGTGGGCCGATTATTTTAGACTTACTTTTAAAACGCATTCTTGAAATCCCCAATATCCGCATTGCTCGTCCGGGGGAGTTTTCGGAGCGTGCATTTTTAAATGATAAATTAGATCTTGCTCAAGCCGAAGCGATTGCTGATTTAATTGATGCTAGTTCTGAGCAAGCAGCAAAATCGGCAATCTCATCACTACAAGGCGTATTTTCCAAAAAAATACATGCGCTTGTTGAATCATTGATTCACTTAAGGATATTTACCGAAGCAGCGATTGATTTTCCTGAAGAAGAAATCGACTTTTTATCTGATGGCAAAATTGAGACCCAGCTAAATGAAGTTATTACACACTTAAACGAAGTCAGGCAAGAAGCCAAGCAAGGCACACTACTACGCGAAGGCATGAAAGTCGTCATCGCTGGGCGCCCAAATGCCGGTAAATCAAGCCTACTTAACGCACTGGCAGGACGTGATGCAGCCATTGTAACCGATATCGCGGGCACAACTCGAGACGTCTTGCGTGAACATATCCACATTGATGGCATGCCACTACATATTATCGACACAGCTGGACTACGCGAAGCGAGTGACGAAGTGGAAAGAATTGGCATTGAACGCGCTTGGCAAGAAATTGAACAAGCTGATCGCGTATTATTTATGGTTGACAGCACCACTACCAATGAAACCAATCCAGAAAAACTATGGCCAGAATTTATTGAACGTTTACCAAAACAGATGCCTGTCACTGTCATCCGCAATAAAGCTGATTTAACTGGCGAAGCACTAGGATACAGTGAAGTAAACGGCTACTCACTTATTCAACTTTCGGCACGAACAGGTGAAGGCGTTTCCTTACTACGTGAACATCTAAAACAGGTCATGGGCTTTACTAGTAGTATCGAAGGTGGGTTCTTGGCCCGACGTCGCCATCTACAAGCACTAGAAAAGGCTGCCCAGCACTTAAACAATGGTAAGCACCAACTTATCACATTCCATGCTGGCGAATTACTTGCCGAAGAACTGAGGCTAGCGCAAGAAGCCTTAAGTGAAATCACAGGGCAATTTACTTCTGATGATTTGTTAGGTCGCATATTTAGTTCGTTTTGCATAGGTAAGTAAACATACTTTATAAAAAGCGTTCAGAAAAGTAATTGATTTTATTAAATTTATTTTTTTAGTTGTTTTTTGGGCGGGGAACAACCGTTGTTACTTCGCTTAAAATAGTACGGTCAAAAGTTGAAAACTACTTTGTCATAAAAGTAAAAGAGGGTGTAATCATAAAAGTGATAAAAAAGCTATAGCCCCTACCAAGGTGCGGAAAGTGTGGAAGAAGGAGTAACAAGCTAGCCCATCGTATTACCAGCGCTATAAGTTGTGCTATAGCTGTATTCCATTGTTCAACATTTAGCTTGCTAATTGATCAATAATAAACAATTGATTCCTTAATAGCACAACTTATGATAATGGTAACTTGATGAATTAATGATTAAATTTAAATAATTCTTAGCTCTTTTAATGATAATTTAATAAATGCATAAAAAATAGGTGCAAAAATTAAACCAATAATGCCAAAAAGGGTCTCTAAAAAGAGCATCGCAATTAACAATTCACAGATACCGGCATGAATTTTTGTCCCGACTATTTTTGCATTAAGTACATATTCCATTTTATGAATTAAGATTAAATAAACAATAATCCCCATTGCGACGGTAAATGATACGGTAAATGCAACAAAAAAGATTAATCCATTAACAATCAAGTTACCAATAATTGGAATAAGACCAAAAACAAATGTGGCTAACACTAAACTTTTACTAAATGGCAAATGAATGCCAAATACAGGCAAAATAATAAATAGCAAAATAGCGGTCATCATCGTATTAAATAATGCGATCACAACTTGGGACATCGCTACATATTGAAATACTACAACTAACCGATTTAAGCTGGCTTTTAAGGATTTGGTTAATGCTCTTTGTGTAATTTGATTATGCTCAGTGTTGCGTTGATTTTCTTTGTAACCCAAAATTAATCCAATGATCATTCCCACAATTAATATAATTAAATCATGAAATACTTTTTTGATGATAGATTGTAGATAAAAGACATGATCTTTAAGGTAAATCATTATAGTTGATTTAACTTCGTCCAAATCATCAGGTAAATAATGGGTAATACTTGGCGGTAGACTGTTTATTACATTATTGACCACTAATTTCAAATTTATTAACGTTTCGGTTGGATGCTTGGCCATATCAACAAACCAAGCAAATAAATACCAAAAGCCGCCGATAAAAATGCCCATAATCAGTGTCGTGAGTACTAGTACCGAAACTAATTTTGATTGATGACTAAAACGTACCATTTTTCGTGATAAAAAATCATCTAATTTTTGTGTTAACGTATAGGTTAACAAGCCAGCTATCACTGCCGGCATTAAATGAACTTGCATTAAAATAATAAAAAAAACAGAAAACAAAACAAGGCAAAATAGACCTAATTTTTGATTATTACTTAGTGGCATAAAGAAAATTTTCCTTTAATAAAAAATTTATTTAATTAAAACACGATACGTGGTAACGGTAAAAAATTGACAGAATTATAGCAGATAGTTCATTGTTCGTCCTTTTTTGTTACTAATTAAACATGAACTGTTTATAATTTAGTTAAGGATTTTTAACAGGTTAAAGAAAACTCTTACACAACCTAGGTAAAATGCTAACAACTAACAAACTAGTAAAAACAAGAATAGCGTATCCTAATAACAGCCATCTAACTAACCAAAAATCGGTCAGAAAAGGTATTGATTTTATTGAAGTTTTTATGCGGTGTTTTTTTAGTCAAAAATCACTACTCAAAATCATTCCCACACAATCACGTCAACGCAGGTTAACTCAAACCTTGACAAAACTTTACAATTTTTTAACAAAAAAAGTAGCGCATTATTAATCAAGAGGTTATAATTTGATCGCTTACAAAGCAATGGAATGCTCATTAGTTGGGCAGCTGGTTATAAAAAACGAAATAAAAAAATTTTAATTGACAGGGTGATCGAAATGAGTTACCAGATATGGTATCTGGCCTGCCAAACCTGCGCCTTAAATCTTTTTCAGTTTTGCTGTAGTCAAAATCAGATACAGTTCTTATTTTTATCACCGAAGTCATTTCGCTTAGCGAAATCGGCAACTTTACCGGCAGGGTTATCGCCAAGGTCAAGGTGCTTACCTTTTCTATCTAAATTACCAAACTTATTTAGATTAATTGGATTCTCATTGTTCTTCGTGGCATTGTTGCTGTCATATACACAGAGTTCTGTGGCATGTTCACAGGCATTAACGGCGTGTACTTCAAGGACAATAGAGGATAGTGCCCCGTATTTAACGTTTGATGGTGGCCAAACAAGGGCCACATCAACGGATAGTTTGTTGTCTATCAAATTGCAGGATGGTCAAGTTATCACGCCGTCTACTAATACATCAAGTGTATCAAATCCAATAAGATTACCTTATGTAGGGAATACTCTAAGTCATATAGACATGATAGTCCCATCATCGGTTAGTTCAGTGAGTATAAGTGATTTGGTCACTAGGTATAATTATTGGGGTGATGATGATGGTGATGGTCAGGGTACAAATGGAGTTACCGCATCGGGGAATATATCGGTATCATTTACGGATAATAATGGTAATACAGTAAGTCGTAGTGATGCATTAGATAAATGTAAGGCTCCTTATAAGGTAACCTTAAGAAGTACAGGGGGATATTTACAAACACGGTACGGAGTTCCTAATAGGACTGATTTTAGCGGTCAGACGGTGACATATTATATCAATCCGTATGACAGTAGTTCTGTTGTTTGTTACTTTGTGAGTCACGCAAGGCCGATTACTTCTTATGGCTCAGGCGATTCCGCCGGTCCAGCTAACATATGGGATTTTCATAATGGTTTTTTAACTCAGTCAAATGATTATTCATCTTACGACCGAAATTTTCCTACAACGGGTGCTGATGGGTTGTATTTTGAGTTAGAGATGCCTGCAGGAGTGGATGGAAGTCGGTTTACGTGGTCTCCTGTTACTCGTGGTGGAATAACAGCTACAGTCAACTGGACGTCAAGTGGGACGAAGGTAACATTAAGCGGTCCTAAGGCTAATAGTACTCAGATAAATTCAAGTAATCCTAGTCCGCTTACTCCGTTGCCATCTTTGCCACAGACCTTTGAGTTGGTGGGTAGGGATAGTAATGGTAATGAGGTGAAGTATGGATTTGTGTTAAAGCAGTGGTTCGTCAATCGGGTTAATAAACAGGATACACAGTCTAACCAAATATCTTGGTGTAGCAGTTTGGGTTATCGTTTGGCACGGGTAAGTGATTTAACTAACGCGAAGTGTGGTATATCTTCTTCATTCCCTTGTGTAAATGGTATAGATAGCGGCACGCCTAGTTCATCTGTTAATCGTTACATGCGTTACATAGGTGCTGGTTTTTTCGCGGAGTGGGGCTGCATGTCCCGCTACGCTGATACGGGCTTCGTCGGCGCCTATTGGACAAGCGACAACCGGTTCACTGCCAACTCGTACTACGGCAACGTTGACAGCTACAGTGTCAGCCGTCGCCATTACGCTGTTTGCATCGCACCTTAGCTTTTATATCTTATTCCTTAATTCTTAGGCCGCGGGGGCGGTATATGGTGCCTGAGAGGATAATCTAACAAAGAATAAAGCCCCTGCGTAAGTTGGGGCATTTTCCATTAGGGTTGCGCTGTTGCGGCGAAGCCACCATCGCGCCGCCCCCGCCAACGCTGAAAGCGTGGCCGGCAATTCTAGTGATTACGCTGTAGCCGGTTTAAATTTGTGGTCTATTTATAGTACAGCAAGGTTTCGGACGTTTTGACCTTGGGTGGACAAAATAGCTATCGTGACCACGTCCGAGCAAAGGGAATTAAAGCGAATTCCCTTTGCAATCCTACGCTTGGCTACAGAATGTGGCCTACGGCTACCCGACGCCGGCGCTCGGTCTTAACGCACCGGCTATTATCCGTTCCAGACGGAGAATAGCCTCGCCAAACATCCCTGTTTGGCGTGCTAACCTCGCTCTGTTGTCGGCACATTCTGATGCCGGAATAAGACAAACAACATAGCTTTAGGTAGTTTTTGTGTAAAAAACAATGCAATTACATCCAAAAAGTATCTATGTAATATATTTATTTTATTGAAATTTTACTTTTTGTATTAGCAAAAAAACACCACCCAAAGCCATTTTCCAAAACAAGACAACAAAAGCTCAATCTTACCTATTTAATAAAACTTTACAAAATTTCAACAAAAAAAGTAGCGTATTACTAATCAACAGGTTACGATTCAAGCCCCTTTTAAGCAAATAAATGCTCGTTAATTGAGTAAATGGTTTTTAAAAATTAAATAAAAACATTAAGTTAATTGACATGGTGATCGAAATGTGTTATTATGAGTATCATAGTTGGTCTGGTCTGGTCTGGTCTGGTCTGTCAAACCTACGCCCTAAATTTTTTTCATTTTCAGTGTAGTCGAAATCAGACTCATTTCTTATTTTTATCATCAAAATTTTTGAAGTTCTCTAGGTTGTCTAAATTACCTAAATTCGCGTTGCTTTTTGTGTCGTTGTTGTTATTGTCGTATTCGCAAGATTCGCAGGCATTAGCAGCGTATACATCAAAGGTAATTGAGGGTAATGCGCCGTATTTAACGTTTGATGGAGGTCGTACAAAGACAGTAGATACAGATAGTTTATTGTTTATCACATTGTCTGATGGTACAACTGTTACACCATCAACTAATACATCAAGTGTAGCAAATCCGATAAGGTTACCTAATGCAGGGAATCGCTTAGGTGATATAGGTATGTTAATCCCATCATCAGCTAATTCAGTGAGTTTAAATGATTTAGTAAATACATATCATTATTGGGGTGACGATGATGGAGATGGACAGGGTGTAAATGGCGTTACAGCATTGGGAAGTATATCGGTATCATTTACGGATAAAGATGGTAGCGCCGTTAGTCGTAGTGATGGATTAAGTATATGTAGTGCGCCTTATAGGGTAAGGTTAGAAAGTTCTGGTGGAACTTTAACAACACAGTATGGGGTGCCAAGGAGTAGTAATTTCAGTGGCGCGACGGTAGATTATTATATTAATCCGAACTCACCGCAGCCAGTTATTTGTTCAGTCAGGCCGAATCTAAAATTTGGTACAGACGACTACGCAGGTCCATCTAATATATGGAATCCTACTAAGGGCTTTTTAGTTCAGTCAACGAGTTCATCATCTTACGACCGAAATTTTCCTACAACGGGCGCTGATGGGTTGTATTTTGATTTGCTCATAGATGGAGTTGATGCAAGTCAGTTGAGTTGGTCAGTTATCACGAGTGGTGATATAACGGCAACAGTGAGTTGGACAAGGCCACGTTCTGGTACATTCACATCCCCAAGAGGAAAGACCATACAAGCTGATGAATGGATTATAGATAAATCCAGTTATGTAACACGGATAACATTAAGAGGTCCTAGTGCAGATAGCACTCAAATGCAGTCAGCTGATCCTAGTCCGCTTATAAAGCCATCTTTGCCGCAGACATTTGAATTGGTGGGAAGGGATAGTCGTGGTAATAAGGTGAGCTATGGATTTGTGTTGAGGCAGTGGTTTGTCAATCGGGGTAGTGAATTCAAAAAATCTTCAACTCATAAAACATGGTGTAAGCGGTTGGGGTATAGCATGCCAAAGGCAAGGGATTTAAGCAATTCGGTACGTGGTGTCAGCCGGTACAAGCGCTACATAGGAGCAGGGCTTTTCACGGAGTGGGGCTACATGAAAGGTTACTCTGATGCGGGCTTCGTCGGCTCATTCTACTTTGCGGACGGTTACTCAACTGTCGACTCGAGCACCGGCATCATCGGTAAAGACGATAGCAACATGATAAACATAAGGCGCAGCGGCTATGGTATTTGCACCGCACCTTAGCTTTTGTTTCTTAATCCTGGGCCACGGGGGCGGTTATGGTGCAGATAGAGGACAATCTAACAAAGAATAACGTCCCCGCGTAAGTTGGGGCATTTTCCCTTAGGGTTGCGCTGTTGGAGCGAAGCCACAATCGCAGCTCCCTCCACCGCCAACGCTAAAAGCGCGGCTGGCAATCCTAGTGATTATGCTGTGGTGGTTTAAATTTGTAGTCTATTTATAGTAAGGCAAGGTTTCGGACGTTTTGACCTTTAGTGAACAAAATAGCTACAGTGACCACGTCCGAGCAAAGGGAATTAAAGCGAATTCCCTTTGCAATCCCACGCTTTGGCTACAGAATGTGGCCTGCGGCTGCCCGACGCCGGCGCTCGGTCTTAACGCACCGTTTGTGGTATTACTGGTATCATCCTGATACTCGCCTCTTCAAGGCCATCTTCGCTATGCTCAGATGTTCAAATTTGTTCCAGACAAATTTGTCAGACGCAGCACAAACTCGCCAAACATCCTTGTTTGGCGTGCTAACCTCGCTCTGTTGTCGGCACATTCTGACGCCGGAATAAGACAAATAACATAATCTTAGGTGTTTTGGGTGAATTTTTTTGTTAAAAAGCAATGTAATTACATCTAAAAAGTGGTCAGGAAAGGTATTGATTTTATTGAAGTTTTTTATTTTGCTGTTTTTAAGCTAAATCAATCACTTACACAACCTAAGTAAAGGTTGGCATACAACAAATCAACAAAATCACGAATAGAGCGTTTTAATAACATTCATTTAATCACCAAAAAATTGTTCAGAAAAGATATTGATTTTATTAGATTTTTAATTTAACAATCTTTACCCAAAACAAAAAAAAGGCTGCAAAGCAGCCTCTTTCCAGTAAAATAATACCACCAATACTATTTAATTACATAAAAGTTCACATCACGAGTATTTCTGAGAGCATCAACAAATTGCCTCAATTCTTTTCTATAAGTTTTCTCAGGATCGTTTTCTTCTGTACATTTGTCTTCTGCACCATAGCTTTTAGCCATTGCATCATTTGATGCCAAATTGTCGTATGGTTTTGTAAAATCACTACCTTTTAATGTCATAAGATGATTCCAATCATTTAACAGACCTTCCATATATTGGCGACCGGCTTCGCATTTTATGTTATTTAAGTCAATCTTAGGAATAACATATTGGCTTATCTCGCTGAACTTTTTAGGGTTGTAAGGGAAGCTAATGTCTTCTTGTTCATCTTCTTTTAAGAATTCAATAAAGTCGCTTTCACGATATAATTTTCTAAAACGTTGTTGATAAGATTGGTTTTTCTTTAATCTTAGGTCTTGAGTTATTTCTTTTGGGAAAGGCTGATCATAAGAATAATCCCAATGATATTGGCTGTATTCAATAAATACATCATTGATTAATTTTGCTGGCATCTCTATTTCTTGCTCTTTACCATCAATAATGGCTGGGATGTTATTTATTTCTCTGTTTTCTCTTAAGATCTTTTCGTATTGTTCATCATTCATCTCAGAGGTTGAATAGATGACTGTGTATAAGTAATAGTTACTTTGTGTTGGGTTAATAAGACCTAATTCGCCAAATTGAGCCGGTTTTACGACAAAATTGAAGTCGTCATTATTATACGATAAGGTATGTTTGCCATATTCAAATGTATAATTAACACCTGATTTGGCTGGAATCGTTAATTCTTTACCGTCAATAGTGACTTTTATTTCGTTAGCAGTAGGATTGTCAATCCAACGTTGGATACTAGATTGGCTAGCCCCAAAACAACCCACAAGAGTTAAGCTTAAAGTTAATAATAAACAATATGTTATTTTCTTCATCATAATAATTTGTTATAAGTGTTGATTGAAATATGATGCTATCATATTATGGATAAAATTGTAGTAATTTTAGTTTTTTTTATGTAAATTTTTATTAAGACTATAACCAGTAAAATTAGCGAGAATTTATGAAATTAATCGTCAATAATATGAGTTGTCAACATTGTGTTAAAGCAATTACAAAAGCGATCAATGATATCGATCCAAAGGCAAAGGTGACTGTTGATTTAACTAAACGCGAGGTCGATATTGAAAATAGTTCTATTTCGCAAGAATCTGCCATCACTGCTGTTAATGAGGCTGGTTATGAGTTTGTTGGGATTGCGTACTGACTACCTCTATATTTAATGGCACTAGGTTCTTTTGGGGCATCTTTGTTGATGCTACCTTGTTGAAATTTCACTTCAAAACAGAAATAACAAAACTTTGATGAAGGTATCGGCATATTTTGGGGAATGCTAGAATGCTTTTATCTGTTTATTAATAAGCTATTGTTAGAAGGATATAACTATGAAAGGTAAAATATTGAGTGTTACTGTGGCTATTATGGCTTGGTTTTGTGCGGTGTTTTTTGTTAATGCTTATCAGATTGAGTGCCCACAAAATATCAAGGTTAAAGAAGAAGTTGAAAACATGCCTGATGGGTGGGAGGTTTCTGACGATATAAATAGTTTGACTGTATCGTTTAGCAGCATGATTGTTTATTACGATAATCCTTCTAGAATGGGGGCTTTAAAACCAGCAAAAGGAACGGTTGATGGTAAGAAACATGAGTTAATATGGGAAGTTAATCACTATACGGACGCTGAACCTTATTATGTTGTTTGCTCTTATAATGTAAGAAGAATTGAGTTAATAAAAAAAATTGATTTATCAATGAAAAGTTGTTGGGCTGACTATTCTAAAAATGAACAAGGAAAAAAAGGGACACTTACCTGTAGCACAAGTGAAGCAAAGAATCTGCATTAGTTAACGTATGGGATTGGTTGTTATATACAATAGTTGACAACTTAAATCCCATTTAGTTTGTTTATTGTGCGATTACCACCAACGGTAAAAATGGTGTGTTGGTCCAATTCCTTTCCCTATATTTAAATCGTTAGCATGACTAATTGCGCCGTGTAGATAATTTTTGGCTTGGGCTATCGTGTCTGGTAAGCTGTTTTTAGGTAATAATGCGGCAATCGCTGCGGATAATGTGCAGCCTGTACCGTGGGTGTTTTTTGTTTGAATGCGTGGGGCGGTTATTTTAACTGTGTTATTTTGAGTGATTAAATAATCAGGGCTTTCATTGCTGGGCAAATGTCCTCCTTTCATTAATACCGCTTTACAGCCTAACTTGAGTAATTCATGCCCTTGCTTTTGCATATCATCTTCGTTTTTTGCTTCGTCACAATCAAGTAGTGCGGCGGCTTCTGGTAGATTGGGAGTGATGATGGTTGCTAGGGGGAGTAAAAGTTCGCGAATGGCTGTGATGGCGTCAGGTTTTAGTAGCGAATGTCCCCCTTTGGCGACCATGACGGTGTCTAAGACGATGATCGGGATTGGATTGGTTTTTAGCAGGTGGTGGACGGTTGTGACAATCTCTTTATTCATGAGCATTCCCATTTTTACGCTATCAATTTGAATATCTTGATAAAGCGTATTAAATTGGGCTTCAATAAATTCGGGCGAGATCGCTAATACCGCATCAACCCCTTGTGTGCTTTGTGCCGTTAGAGCCGTGATGACCGACATGCCATAGGCGCCGAGTGCAGAAAAGGTTTTTAGATCGGCTTGAATACCTGCGCCACCGCTAGGATCAGATCCTGCAATGGTTAATGCAATTGTTGTCATGATACTATTTCCTATTTAGCTTGCTTGATTTTGTTAATAAGCGATAACGTTGCTTGTTGAATATCTTTTTTGCCACAAATAGCCGAAACCACCGCAACACCGTCAATGCCTGTTTGGATAACATTAGTTACATTATTTTCATCAATGCCACCAATGGCAACAGCAGGGCGCTGCTTTAGTTCTACTAATTTGGTTAACTGTTCGGTTCCCAGTGCTGCCGTTGCATCTTTTTTTGTTGTTGTTGGAAAGATAGGGCCAATACCAAGATAATCAATTAGTTGCCAAGGAGTGGTATCAAGTTGTTGGCGATTAGATATCGAAAGCCCTAACCATTTATCTTTGCCGATGAGTTGGCGAGTGACATCGGCAGGTAAATCACTTTGTCCAATATGTACGCCATCGGCATTAACTGCTAAAGCAATATCCACATGATCATTTATAAATAGTGGGACAGGTGTATCACTTAGCGTTTCTTTCAATGCTAATGCTGCTTGATACCAATCTTTACCTGCCAGTTCTTTTTCTGATCTTAACTGTATAGCGGTTACGCCGTTTTTGACAGCAATTTTTGTTGTATTGACCATACCACTAATACCACCACAGAGTAGTGGATCGAGCACTAAATAAAGGGTTAAATCCAATTGTTTTTTCATCTTCTATCCTTATTCAAGTGATGGATTAAATAGTGAGAGTTGATCTAATAGAGATACTGCAAAGGTGCCTAATCCTTGCTGTTTATTAGCAAGTTCTGAGGCTTTTTTCATCATAAAACATGCTGAGGCGGTAGCAGATAAAATGTCAGGTGAATTGGCTATAAAAGCTGCTACCATGGCGGATAATGAACATCCTGTTCCCGTCACTTTAGTTAAAGCAATATCGCCCCCAGTTATGCTATATACGTTGTTACCGTTAGTGACATAGTCGATATCACCTGTCATTGCAACGATTGTTTGATATTTTTGCGCAAGCTCTTTGGCGGCGTTTAAAGCTGATTGGGGTGAGTCTTGACCGTCAGGTCCTTTTGCCAATGAGTTTTGACCGTTTAGCGCTAATATTTCTGAGGCATTACCACGAATTACCGTTGGTTTTAACGACAATAATTGATATGCAAATTCAGTACGATAATTAAGCGCAGGTCCTACAGCGACAGGATCGAGTACCCATGGGGTTTGTGTTTGCTGAGCTTTAGCTGCTGCTAATAACATACTTGTGGCTATGCTGCTGTGAATGGTGCCAATATTAATCAGTAAACTATCGGCAATGGTAACAAATTCAGCAACTTCTTGCTCTGCAATAACCATTGCCGGTGATGCGCCAATAGCAAGTAGTATATTAGCGGTAAAATTTTGGACTACATCATTAGTTATGCAATGCACTAGTGGGCGTTGTTGTTTAACGTGGTGGATAAAAGCGGTTGCTTGGTTGGTTGGAAATAATTTGACTGCTGGCATATTTATTTCTTCCTTATTATCTTTGCATGTTGGGAAGAATTTGCCAATTTTGTGACTTGATGGCTTAGACTTCCCTACGCTGGCATAATCCAGATCAGGTTCAACGGGTAAAATCTCAGTTTTTTGTTGAAACAAAAAACACCCCGAGTCAAAATTTATTTGTTTATTATGAACTGACTATCTATTTTTAACAAGTTATTGTAATAATTTTTCAATGTCCGTAATTGCCTTTCTATCTGGTAAGAAGATGATAAGGTGATCGTTTTCTTCAATAGTTAGATCGGTATTGACAATAATGACATCCTCACCACGGACTACAGCCCCAATGGTTACACCTGAAGGTATTTTTAAGCTGTTAATGTTTTTGCCGACGAGTCTCGATGTTTCACTATTACCATTGGCAACAATTTCGACAATCTCGGATTCACCTTGTCTTAATGAAACGACTTTAACAACGCCTGTTTGTCTTACATGGCTTAGTAGCTCTGAAATTGTGGCATGTTGTGGTGAAATTGCAATATCAATCACACTATCATTAATCAGTTCAAGGTAGGCTTGGCGTTGAATCAATACAATTACTTTTTTAGCCCCCATCCTTTTGGCTAGCATGGATGACATGATATTGGACTCATCATCACTGGTGACAGCAATAAACAGATCAGTAAGTTCAACTTGTTCTTGTGAGAGCAATTCCTGATCCGATGATTCACCGTGCAGAACTGTGGTATTAGTAAGTTGTTCAGCAATTAATTCGGCACGTTCGGCATTGCGTTCGATTAATTTGACTTGATAGTCGTTTTCTAAACGCTTTGCTAAAGTGACAGCCACGCCACCACCACCACTAATGATGATTCGTTTATAGGGCTTTTCTAGGCGTTGTAACTCACTAGTCACCGCTTTGATATTAACTGGTGGGGTAATGAAATAAACCATATCACCGGCTTCAATTAGGGTTGATGCTAGTGGACGTATAAAGCGATTTTTGCGATAAATTGCGACAACTCGTGCTTCAACATGGGGTAAATGCTCTTTAAGCCCAGAAAGTTCACTACCAACTAAAGCACCACCATAATAGGCAGTAACTGCCACCAAACAGACGCGATTGTCATAAAAAGAGGCAAATTGTAGTGAACCTGGATATTGTACTAATTGACTAATATGATTAGTGATAAGGTTTTCTGGGGCAATAATATGATCGATGTTTATACAATTTTTATTGAAGCAGGAGTGATTTTCATCATTGTATTCAGGTTCTCTGATACGTGCTACTTTTTGTGGAATGTGAAACATCACATGCCCAATCTGGCAGGCTATCATGTTGATTTCGTCAGAGTTAGTAACGGCAACAAGCATATCGGCTGATTCAGCGCCTGCGTCTTTTAGGACTTGTGGATAAGATGATTTTCCACAAATCACTTGTAAATCAAAACGTTCTTGTAGTGATTGCAATTTATCATGGTTTTCATCAACCACTGTGACATCGTTTTGTTTTTCGGTAACGAGATATTCAGCAAGCGCACTACCTGTTTGTCCTGCACCGAGAATAATAATTTTCATAACTAACCCGTATATTTACATGGCTTTAATTATTGCCAATTTACTTAATTTATTAAAGCCATTGCATACTGTTTTATTTTTAGTAATAATCCGCTATTGATTTGGTAACTATACAAAACCGATTGCATCATAGACCTTTTTCAATGTTGGTTCGGCCTTTGAGCGTGCTTTTTCGGCACCTTCTTGCATGATTGAAAATAAGTAACTTTCGTCATCACGATATTCATGATATTTGGTTTGCAAGGTGGTTAACATATCAATCACTTGAGTTGCTACTTCGGTTTTTAAATGACCATACATTTTACCTTCAAACTCTTTTTCAAGTTCGGCAATTGGTTTACCTGTGACACCTGTCAAAATATCAAGCAGGTTTGAAACACCAGCTTTATTTTTTATGTCGTAACGTACCACTGGTGGTTCGTCAGAATCGGTCATTGCTCGTTTGATTTTCTTTTCGATCTCTTTAGGGTTTTCAAGTAAGCCGATGACGTTATTGCGATTCTCGTCTGATTTTGACATTTTTTTAGTCGGCTCTTGTAGTGACATAACGCGGGCGCCCACTTTGGCAATAAATGGTTCAGGAACAGTAAATATATCGCCATAAAGTGCATTAAAGCGCATAGCAATATCACGCGATAATTCAAGATGTTGTTTTTGATCGTCGCCCACAGGTACTAAGTTGGCTTGATAAAGCAAAATATCGGCAGCCATCAGCACTGGGTAATCAAATAAACCGGCATTGATGTTTTCAGAATGACGAGACGATTTATCTTTAAATTGAGTCATACGACTGAGTTCGCCAAAATAGGTGTAACAATTTAATGCCCAGCCTAATTCGGCATGTGCTGGGACGTGTGATTGTACAAAAATAGTGCTCTTTTGGGGATCAATACCACAAGCTAAATAAAGCGCTAGTGTATCTAACGTGGCTTTGCGTAATTTGTTGGGATCTTGGCGTACAGTGATCGCATGTTGATTGACGATACAATAAACGCAATCATATTCACCTTGCAGAGCCACCCAATTTTTTAACGCACCTAAATAGTTGCCAAGTGTTAATTCTCCTGAAGGCTGAGCGCCACTAAATACAATCGGTTTACTCATAATTTGTTCCTAATTTATGCTAATTATTTTTTTGCATCAGCTTTTGGCTGAGGTAATAATGTTAATATCTCTTTAAAATCATCCAATAAAAAATCAGGATTGCTAGTAGCAATCGAAACGCCATAGTTATAGCCATAGCTTAAGGCAACGGTTGGGCAATTGGCATTTTGTGCTGCAGTAATATCGTTTTTAGAATCACCAACAAATAAGAGCTGATCGCTAAACAATCCAAAGGTTGCCATAACTTGATATAAAGGTGCTGGGTGTGGCTTTAATTTAATGACATCACCCCCACCAAGCACTAATGAAAAGTACTCTTTTATACCTAAAGAAGTCAGCAAGGCCGGCAAAAATTGTGCTGGCTTATTGGTAACTAATGCCAGTGGGTATTGGTTGTCGTGCAGTGTTTTTAAGGTTGCTTTGACGTGAGGGAATAACTTGGTTTCGGCATCCATTACTTTATTATAATGTTGATTGAAAAGGGTTTTCGCTTTCGAAAAAAGTTCGCCAGAAGGTGTGGTGCCAATTGCATTAAATACCCGTTCTAACATGATATCAATACCATTACCTACAAAGTTTTTGATCTGTTCGTTGCTGATTGTCGGTAGGGTTAAGTCGGCCAACATTTTTTGTGCCGCTAGTGCAAGCCCCGGTACGCTATCAACGAGGGTACCGTCTAAATCAAAGGCGATTGCTTGAATGTCATTTAGTTTATGCATGTGTCACTCCTGCTAACTCTTTACGCATTGCATCGATAACCGCTTTATAATTCGGTTGGTTAAATATGGCAGATCCAGCAACAAACATGTCTGCGCCGGCTTTGGCTATTTCTGCAATATTTTCGACTTTTACTCCGCCATCAACTTCTAAACGAATATCACGTCCAGATTCCATAATACGCTGTTTTACTTGTTGTATTTTTTTGATTGTAGAAGATATAAATGATTGTCCACCAAAACCAGGATTAACGCTCATGAGTAAAATGATGTCAATTTTTTCCATGATATAATCTAGACAATCAAGTGGCGTGGCAGGGTTAAGTACAATACCGGCAGTGCAGCCGTGATCTTTAATTAACTGTAATGACCGATCCAAATGAACAGTAGCTTCTGGGTGGATTGATATGTTGGTTGCGCCTGCTTTGGCAAATGCAGTGATGAGTTCTTCAACCGGTGATACCATTAAATGAACGTCAATAGGCGCGGAAATACCGTAGTCTCGCAGTGCTTTACAAAACATGGCTCCCATTGTTAGGTTTGGTACAAAATGGTTATCCATGACATCAAAATGGATAACATCCGCCCCTGCATCAAGCACTTTTTGAGTGTCTTCACCAAGACGAGCAAAATTGGCTGATAATATTGATGGCGCAATAATGTATTTTTTCATAACCTACCTCTAATAACTTTCATTATAGTTAAGCCTGTTTATGGCTTTTTATATAATGCTAAAATCTCATCGATTTTTTTGCGACCTTCACCTGCGCAACTAATTGAGCGTCGCATTTCTGCTCGATATAACTGGCTTGCTTTGCTGTAAAGAGTCATTGTGTAATCAGTATAATGATTAGACACTAGCACTGGTATATTTTTTTTATATGCCATGGTTTCGGCTAATTTTGATAAGTTTTTATGCTCTTCAAATCCAAATATATTTGAATAGTAAGCTGTAAAACCCGCTGATTCATTTGGGGATATATAGGGCGGATCACAATAAATTACTGAATTTTTTTTTGCCTGCTTCATTACTTCGTAATAAGGTGCACAAACAAACTGGGCTCTTTGTGCTTTTTCTGCAAAAAAGTAGAGTTCTTTTTCAGGAAAATAAATGGTTTTATAACGTCCAAATGGTACATTAAATAGCCCGCTATTGTTATAACGACATAGGCCGTTATAACAATGTCGATTTAAATAGACAAATAAAAGTGATCTAAAATATTGGTCTTGACTACCATTAAATACATCACGCAGCTGGTAAAATGCATCAGGTTGATTATTTTGAGCAACAAATAGCAATTTCAGATCACGGATAAATTGATCGGGACTTGATTTTAATAATTTAAATAATGAAATTAAGTCATGATTGATATCCGCTAAAATATAACTTTTGTAGTTGGTATTTAAAAATACGGAACCAGCACCGACAAAAGGTTCAATCAGTTGATCGCCTTCTGGTAGATACCGTTTAATTGTGTCTACAAGCTCATATTTTCCTCCAGCCCATTTTAAAAAGGCTCGTCGCTTCTTCAACGGATACTCCTGTTTGTTTTTGCTCGGATAAATAAACGATATCCTTGATTATTTTGCTGCTTTTTCTTTATTAATCGTTGCACCAGATTTAACCCATGGTTTGTCTTTTTGTAGTGCACTTGGTAAAGACTTGATTGCTTTATGTGCCTCATCTACTGATGAATAGTTGCCTTTAATTAAAATATACCATTTTTCATTATTACGTTTAGTTTCATAAACTTGGTAATTAGTTATCTTATGTTGGTTAACAAATTTTTTTACCCCATCAGCTGATTTAGATGCAGTAAGCTGTATGCTATAACTGTTATCTCTTAGCTTTAAATTATTTGTCGTAATTACATTTTTATCAGTTTGATGATGAGATGTTTTTCTATTAATATTGCTTTTATTTTCTCTAGTTTTGGCTGGATTTGCTTTAATATTATTCGAATTGGCAACACCATTTGTATTGGATGGTGGTATAACCGGATTTGTGGGTGCCTCTGGTCTATCTTTTGGATTGCCATTTGAGTTTAAATTATTGTTTGCATCATTAGGTATTTCGGAGCTTTGCTTGTTACCTTGTGTGTTTAGCTCAGCATTTTGTTCTGAGCTGGTTTGTTCCGTATTCATGGACATGTCATCTTGCCCATTTGTAACAGGATCATTTGGTACTTGCGATTCTTCAACACCATTAATCTCTGGTGGCGTTAATGGTGTTGGTTCAGTTTTGTTTGAAGAGCGAAACAAAATTAAACTAAACAATAATAGAATAATAACAACTGCCAGACCAAGAAGAATTCGCTTTTTCTTAAAACAGTCTTGTAGCAATTTTGGTAATTTTGATGAGAGTATAGTGCCTTTATTAGGTTGTTCAGATATATAACGATCTTCTCTATCTACACGCATTTCTACTCCTTAACCTATTAGTAGGTTTATTGCCTTGCTATAACTTACCATCATAAGTGAAAATGATGGTTTAAATTTGCTCTATTTGATCAATGATATAACCAGCAACACCTTTGGCACTTTGTTCATCAGTTTTAATTGTAATATCGGCAATTTCTTCGTAAAGTGGTTCGCGTTTATCGGCTAGCTCTTCATAAAGTTCACGTGGGGTATTACTACCTTGTAATAATGGGCGACGTTTATCTTTTTGTGTTCTTGCCATTTGCTTTTCAATCGTTGTTTCAAGGTAGACAACAATTCCACGAGCGGATAATCGATTGCGTGTTTCTTTAGATAAGACAGAACCTCCACCCGTTGCAAGAACAACGCCTTGTTTTTCTGTCAATTCATTAATGACTTTTTCTTCTCTGGCACGGAATCCTTCTTCCCCTTCTAGATCAAAAATCCATGCGATATCAGCGCCAGTACGTTTTTCAATCTCTTGATCCGAGTCAAAAAAATCCATGCCTAACTGTTGTGCAATTTGTCGGCCTATTGTGCTTTTTCCTGCCCCCATTGGGCCAATTAGAAAGATATTTCGCTTTTCTGCCATTGTAGTTTCATCATCTATTAATTTTGGTTAAAATATACAACACAATATCAATTCGCTATAACTTTATAGTGTCATTCGCGTTATCACTGTGTAACTTTTCTTGGATCTCCGTCTAACGACAAAAATTTAGGTCGGTAATTATCTCAATAGATAGCACCTTTTGGCAATAGGTATTTATCAATAGTTTTAGCTAATACCCGCTTGATGCAAATCATGGATGTTTAACGCGCCTACTAATTCACCTTCGCTATTAACAACGGGAGCAGCGGTAATGTTATGATCATTAAATGATTTTAGTGCTTCAACCGCTTTCCAATTTTCAGGGATGCGATGCCCTGGGCTGGTCATAACGTCCATAATGCTATCTTGTAATGTACCATTTTTTAATAATAATCGACGTAAATCACCATCGGTAAATACACCAATTATTTTATTGTTATCTTGGCAAATTGCAACTAAACCTACACCTGTTCGACTTAATTCTAGCATGGCATCTAATACAGTTGCAGTTTGTGATATTTTAGGAATTCGATCGCCGGTTCGCATTACATCTCTCACATGATTAAGTAATTTGGCTCCTAAGCTACCAGCAGGGTGAGAGCGTGCAAAATCTTCCTCTTTAAAGCCCCGTGCGCGCATGACAGCGATCGCAAGAGCATCACCCATTAATAATGTGTTGGTTGAACTTGACGTTGGCGCAAGTCCCATTGGGCAAGCTTCCTTTTCAATTGAAATATCAAGAATGGCTTGAGCTGATTTAGCCAGTGGCGAATCTAATCCTCCTGTAATAGCAATAACGGGTACATTCATTTCGGCAAGAATAGGTAAAATTAAATTAAATTCCTTGGCTCGTCCTGAATAAGAAATTAAAACGGCTACATCGTTTGGTGTAACCATCCCTAAATCGCCATGTAAGGCCTCCGATGGATGCATAAAAAAAGCTGGACTACCTGTACTTGCTAATGAAGCGGCAATTTTTTTACCTATATGCCCAGACTTTCCAATACCTGAAACAACCACTTTACCGTTGGTGCTTAAAATAAGCTGACATGCGTTAACAAAATCGTTACCTAGCCGATCTGGTAATTTTTGCGCTTCGTGTATCTCTAATTCAAGAAGCTCTCGACCATATTGTAATAATTTATTCATTTCAATTAGCCTATCGAATGAAAATAAGTGTTCAGTGAATTTATAACCGTTAACAAAGGAAAAACGATGATAAAAGCTCAATTGCTACCAGTTTAACAATTAACGGTTGAATATTCAAAAAAGTGTGTGTTTTTTTAACAATATCTACCTATTATCTTTTAATAATCTAAAATCCTAAAGCGACTTTTATTCCCAAAGTTATTAAAATGATACCCAGTAATTTATCAATGATAAATTGAATTTTAAAATAACGGCGTTGTACGCTTTGTGTTTGAAAAATCAACACAACAAAAGGCCACCAAAAAATAGCCTCAATCCAAATAATCAAGGCAACGATGAGCTTATCGAATGTTGATGATTCTGCATTAAGTACTTGAGTAAAGGTAGCTAAAAAAAATAACGTTGCTTTAGGATTAAGTAAATTACATAAAAAACCTTGCATAAAGGCTGATTTTTCTGAAATTGATTGTTTGGTCTGTTGTTTACCTATATAGGTCGTATTTGGTTTTGAGGCAATTAGTGCCTTTATACCAAGCCATATTAGGTAAGCAGCACCCGCATAACGTAAAGCATTATAAAGTAGTGGTGTGGTGGTGATAAGCACTGCAATGCCTGCAACACAATAGCTCATATGAACTAAGATGGCTGTGATGACACCTAAACAGGTGAGTAAAGCCACTTTACGGTTATAACTCAAGCTGTTTTTTAACACCAAAAAGAAATCAGGTCCAGGCGATATCATACCTAAAAAACTAATCGTAGAGACTAAAATTAATGTTTCAACCGTCATTTTATAGCCTATTTGAATTGTTGTGCTGAATTATTGATCGTTGCAATGTTGGATTTATTTTGTTCAATAAATTGTTTTTTATCAAAATTAGGCTCGGTTAAATAGTCTGTCAAAAATTTGGCGTTACTTTCAACTTGTGCACCGTTTAAAATTAAACGTGGCAAATCTATTTGATAAATGGTTTGATCAGGCGTTTTTTGTAGATCTTGTGTACGTGCATTTGTTAATAAATAAAGTTTGCGCTCTTTTTTTGAAAGGCGATTGATTGTTGGTGTGCCAGAACCCATCATTAAGTGATCGGGAAAAATGTAAAATACCGTGTTTTCCAATAATCCTTTATCTTTTAATTGTTGGATAAAAAGCCCTAAGTTATGATCTAACGAAGCTGCAACAAACGACATATTATCCGTCTTTGGTGAAATAACCGATCGCATTCTTTCATCATCAAAACCATTTGGTGCATGAGTTGAAACAGTCGAAACAAACAAAGCAAAGGGTTTGTTTGCTTGGCGCATTTTGCTAATTTGTTTTTGCGCAACATCAAAAATATCTTTGTCATACAACCCAAAAGGTGCTGGTGGATATTGCCCAACATAGTTTTTTTCGGAAATAACTTGCATACCAAACAGCTCAGCAGTATGACCAATGCCAGCAAAATCAGGGCTGGCCATTACATAACGGGTTTGATACCCAGCCTGTTTAAGCACATCCCCCAAACTGACTAAGTTCGTTTTATCTGCACGCATTAATGGCGATGTAGTGTAGCCGCCAATTAAAAAAGGCATACCAGTCATATAAGTATACATCGATGCGGTAGTCCAAGTGCTGCCTGGGCTCATTGGCATATTAGCAAAAAAGGTATAATCTTGACGCAGTTGTCGCAAATTTGGCGTAATGTCTTCAACATCAAAGAAGCCTTGTTCAAATGATTCTAAAGATAGCACAATAATATTTTTACCATGATGACTAATAAGTTGATTTTTATTGATATAGTTAGTCATGTTGAGTGATTGTAACGCTTGATCAAATGGTTTACGAGGTGCGCTAGTTACCTGATAGATTTCGTATAAACGGCTGAATGGGCCATTGTGATAACTAATTGATACAATTGCTACAACGGCTAATAACAAACGAACAATTAAAGGGCATTTGCGTTTGCACCAATTTGCTAGTTTTGATAGCAAAAAGATAAGGGTAAAAAAGACGACAATAACCAAAGCAGCTTGTAATTTAAAAATAAATAGCCCTTCAATGATGTCATTAACGTTTAAATTTACATAAAACTGATAATCAATAAAGCCACCACTAAAGTAGATAGAAGTGAGCTCCATTACGATAAAGACCGTGAATAACGTTATACTTAAAAATTGCCACTTTTTTTGTTTAAAAAACGAGGCAAAAACAATTGTGATAATAAAAAGTGGTAAAACAATCAGTGTCGATAATGGCATAAAATGTGTTGCTCAATTTATTCAAGAATCAATTTTGCTTAAGTATATACTTAATGCGCAAAAAAATAAAAATATCGGCTAATTCAATATCACAAAATACCAATAATAAATAGTGTTACCAAAGGTAAAAATGATAATTGTTACTATTTGATGTTGATAATTGATGTTATTCGCAATAAGATATCCCCCATTCCATTTATTAGAATGTCAGGGGTTACTATGCCGTGTTTTATACGGAAAATCATCGCCTTTTTATCTTTATTTTGCTTTTCTTTTTGTTATGCCGATATTACATTACCGACACCACAAACTAAAGATGGCATGGGTTTGTTTGAAAGTTTGAAAAAACGATCTTCAACGCCAGGCGGCGGTTTTCCTGCTGGTCAAGTTACTGATGATGAGCTTTCGACTGTGCTTTGGGCGGCAAGTGGTTTAAATCGAGGCAAAAACGGTTGGACTGTGCCAATGGCTAATGGTAATCCTCCTTACGTACGAATTTATGTTGCCGGTGAAAAGGGTACTTTTTTATATGAGTGGGAAGGACATTATTTAAAAGAAATTAATAATAAAGATATTCGTGCTGACATTGGTTTACAAAATTTTACTAAGCGAGCGGCTTATTCGTTGATTTTTGTGTCAGATGCGAGTGCATTTACGGATATCAATCCAGAACAAATTGCTAACTTTAGTTACACAGCTGTTGGCGCAATGAGTCAAAATGCCTATCTAGCTGCGACAGCGTTGAAATTAAGCGCCCGTTATATTCATTCCATTAAATCAGACGTCATAATCCAAGAACTAGAGTTACCTGAAGGCAGTAAACCACTTGGTATGCTTTTATTAGGAAAATAAGAGGTAATAACGGGAATGAAAAGATTTATTACACTTGCTTTGCTCCTTATTGCAAGCTTAATGGCCTTTGTACCATCGTCTTATGCGGTAGAAAAAAAATATGAAAGTTGGAATGCCATTATTAGTGAAATGGATGTCATTTTAAATGACGCTTATGATATCTATTTTATGAAAGACGTTGAGCGTGCCAAAGCTCGTGTTAATAATGCTTATTTTGGCTTTTATGAAAAGCACGGGGTAGAGCGTGCTGTTATGTCTTATATTTCGGGTAAGCGTGGCACTGATACTGAATATCAATTTGCTAAAATTAAGCGGTTGATGAGTGATGGTGCGCCAAATAAAGCTGTTCGTGTTGAGATAGATACAATTTTAAAAATGTTGCATGAAGACGCTAACGAATTGGATGGCAAAAAAGAGAGTGGTTGGGGCGTTTTTTTTGCTTCATTTATTATTATTTTCCGAGAAGGTTTAGAAGCGATTTTAGTCATTGCAGCAATTTCAGCTTATCTTGTTCGTTCTGGGAATATGCCAATGGTGAAAGTAGTTTATATGAGTTCACTTGTTGCTGTTTTTGCCAGTGTACTTGCTGCGATAGCACTTCGCTCTGCAATTACAATCAGTGGTGCTAATCAAGAAATTATTGAAGGTTCGGCAATGTTACTTGCAACAGTGGTGTTGTTTTTTATTAGTAACTGGATGTTTTCTAAAGCCGAAGCTGAAGCATGGAAGAGTTATGTCCAAGGTAAAGTGCAAACAGCAATTTCATCAGGAAGTCGTTTTGCATTAGGTTTTGCCGCCTTTTTAGCCGTCTTTCGAGAAGGTGCTGAAACGATCTTATTTTATCAAGCCATGCTAGTTGATGCTCAAGATCATATGGATAAGGTTTGGTATGGATTAGCGGTTGGAACGATTGTGCTGGCAGTGATTTTTATGGTGATTCGTTTTGGCTCAATGAAATTGCCTATTAAACCATTCTTTATTGGTACTAGTATATTAATGTATGTTATGGCAATTGCTTTTGCTGGTGGTGGAGTGAAAGAGTTGCAAGAGGCTGATATTATTTCGGTTACTCCTGTTGATTTTGTTCATTCTGTTGAGATTTTAGGTATTTATCCAACACTAGAGACATTAATTCCACAAGTAATTATGGTGTTTATTGTGGCGTTTGCAGTTATATATTACACATTTAAGCGTAGTCATAAAAATTATAAGCGTTAATAATATAATCCATTTAAAAGAATGGCTTGGAGTGTGAACGGACTCACCACCAATAAATATAGAGACAAGCCTTTAGGAATATTCGTTAAAAAGTCGTTAAAAAGAAAGTGAAGGAGTTTTCAATGAAAAAATTAGTATTATCGGCGGGTATTGCTTCAATACTTGCGTTATCTTCATTTGCTCACGCAGCAGCGCCAGCGCCAGGTGAACAAAAAGGTTTTGAAGAGTTCCCAATTGGTGATGAAGTTACTGTTGGTCCATTACATATTGGCGCAGTTTACTTCCAACCTGTTGATATGGAACCGGCTGGAATGGGTGGGTTGCCAGCTTCAAAATCAGATATGCATATTGAAGCTGATATCTCTGCTGCAGAAGGTAACAAATTAGGTTATGGCGTTGGTGATTTTGTCCCTTATTTGACCGTTAAGTATAAAATACAAAAAGAAGGTAGCGATAAAGCGATCGAAGGTAACTTTATGCCAATGAACGCATCGGATGGCCCTCACTATGGTAATAATATTAAACTTGATGGTGCAGGTAAATATAAAGTCACGTTTACGATTGAAAATCCTGAAAAACAAGGTTATTTATTACACGTTGATAAAGAAACAGGGGTAGAAGGTCGCTTCTGGACTAAACCGATTGAAGTTTCTTGGGACTTTGATTATATTCCACGTGCATGGTAATTGTGTTTTAAACACTAAATATAATTATATTTAATAATTAATAGTCAGTTATTGGTGAGCATTATGCTCACCAATAAAATTTGTAATCACTAGGCAATGAATATGCTTCAATATCTTATCAATATTACCGATAATACTTTCGTTCCGGCCATGATGATGGCGCTACTTAGTGCAGTAGTTGTGAAATCGACACCTAATCATAGTAAAAAAATTATTTTATTCGGTTTTATAGTGGGATTTGTTGCTGCATTAGTTTATGCCGTTTTAAAACGCAACACGGGTTTTGCTGTTCGTGAATTTTATGATCTCGGAGTAATTATACCTTGGGTTATTATTGCTATACCAGTTGTAATAGGTATTTTTTTACAAAAACTTACTGATAATTGCATTGGACGCATTGGCAATGCTGTATTGATACTACTATTTGTAGTAGGTATTGGTTCGATCAGTGCACAATATTTACCTAATTTAATGCTTTACCCGTTTGAATTTGCAGTTGGTATGGATTCTATCTTTAATCATGACTACTTATTTAAGTGGATAGGTTATGGGTTTGCTCTGTTGGTTATTTTGTTAACGGGGTTGTTTGTTTATCGTGCTTGTGATCGATTGTCGACTAAATTTGTTTTTACCATTACTGCATTTTCAATTATTATTTTTGCTATTCAAAATAGCATTAATATTTTACAAATTTTAATTGTTAGACGTTTTATTTCAGCACAGCCTTGGATGATGAAGTTGGTTATTTTCATCCTTGGACATGTTAACTTTTTTATCTTTATTTTTATGGCTATTGTGCTTTGTTTAGCCATTGCTTTATACATCAAGTCTAAAACAACCTCGTTAGTGGGTAGTAATCCAGCTCAAATTCGTAAACTAAAAGCGCAATTGCACAGCAATAGAAGAAGTGCCTTAATGATTATGGCTGGTACGGCAATCACTGCTTATACTGTAACGCGTGCGCGTTATATTTTTGATAAAGGGGTAGAGCTTACACCAGCAGAGCCAGTGACCCCTAATACCCATGGCTTAATTGTTATTCCCCTTGATCAGGTGAACGATGGTAATTTACATCGTTATGGTTATAAAACAACGGATGGTACTTTAGTCCGCTTTATTATTATCAAAAAAAGCGAAAATGCTTATGGTGTTGGATTTGATGCTTGTGATATTTGTGGTGCAAGTGGTTACTACCAACGCGGTAATCAAGTGGTATGTAGTTTGTGTGATGTAGTCATGAATATTGCAACGATTGGATTTTCGGGGGGGTGTAACCCTGTCCCACTTAAATACGAAATTATTGACGGCAATATGGTGATTCGTCCTGCGAATCTTGAAGCAGAAAAAAGTCGTTTCAAATAAAGCGTATTAAAAGGAATAGGTTATGTTTCGCAGAATGTTATTTAGTGTATTAGTTCACCAAAAAAAGAAACTCTTTCTTATTGCCTTAACGGTTGCTTTGGGTGTTTCGCTTGCCACAGCCATGTTAAATGTGATGTTTGACGTAGGGGATAAAGTGAACCAAGAGTTAAAAGCCTATGGCGCTAATCTCAATATCGTTCCTCGTGGTAGTTCTGTAATTAGTGAAATGTATCAACTTGATAACAATGATAAAGGGCAAGCTGTACAGTATATTAAGCAAGATGAACTTGTTAAAATTAAGATGATATTTTGGGCCTATAACATCGTTGATTTTGCGCCTTTTCTAACAACTCAAGCGACCTTTAATGATAAGCCAATTACGGTGGTGGGTACTTGGTTTAATAAACATCTTAACATACCAACCGGTGATCAGGTTGATACGGGCATGTTAGCCATGAAATCGTGGTGGACAATTGACGGTAAGCCAATGACCGATGACAATTTGCAAGGTGTGATGGTAGGTGAAACTATTGCGAAACAGTGGAATTTAAAGCTAGGTGATACGATAGATATTATCTCAATGCAAAACAACAAAAAGCTTACTCTGACAGTGAATAATATTTTTCATAGCGGGGGTGTAGAAGATGCTCAAATTTATGTATCGTTACCAGTTGCACAAGATCTTGCTAATAAAAAAGGGCTGGTTGAGCGTGTTGAGGTGAGTGCATTAACCACCCCCGAAAACGAATTAGCGCGCAAAGCGGCGCAAGATCCGAATAGCTTATCTAGAACCGAGTGGGACACATGGTATTGTACCGCTTATATTAGTTCAATAGCTTATCAAATTGAAGAATTAATGCCTGATGTTAGAGTCAAAGCTATTATGCAAGTGGCTGAATCTGAAGGTGCAATATTACAAAAAACACAATTATTAATGTTATTGCTGACTATCTTATCGTTGATTTGTTCGGCATTGGCGATTTCAAATTTGGTGACAGCTAATGTTATTGAGCGTAGTACCGAAATTGGCTTATTAAAAGCGCTTGGCGCAACCAATACAGCGGTTGCGATGTTAATATTAACTGAGATCTTAATTATTGCCTTACTTGGTGGTTTTTTTGGTTACTTTATTGGGCTTGGCTTTGCGCAAATCATTGGTCATACCGTATTCGGATCATTTGTTCAGCCTAAAATGATCATTGTGCCTTTAGTCCTAATTATGGTTAGCTTGATCACCTTGTTAGGTAGCTTACCGGCATTGCGTATTATGATGTTTTTACGCCCAACAAATGTGCTGCATGGTCGATAAGGTGAAAGGTCACTATCATGATGAATAAAAATAGACGCTTTATTATTAAAACGGTGTTTAGTTCACTTATCCGCCGCCGTTCTCGCATTGCTATTGCCTTGCTTGGTGTTGCAATTGGCGCAACTGTGCTCCTTGGTATGATCACGCTTTGTTATGATATACCACGGCAAATGGGGCAAGAGTTCCGTTCTTATGGTGCTAATCTTCTATTGTTACCTGCTAATAATCAGCGAACGGTGGCAATGACGGATGTTAATAAGGCGGTGAGTTTTTTGCCAAAAGATAAATTACTTGGCGTGACCCCGTTTCGTTATGAGTCCATTCGTAGTAATCAGCACCCTTATACTATTGTGGGAACAGACTTTAAGCAAGTAACTAAAACTAGTCCTTATTGGCACATTGAAGGTACGTTGCCACAAAATCCACATGAAATAATGATTGGTACCGATATTGCTAATTTTGCCAAGTTAACCATTGGTAGCTCTATGACCATTTCGGGTAAATCTAAACAAGACTCACGTTTTGATGAGGACCTGAAAGTCACCGGAATTGTCAAAACAGGGCGCTCTGAAGATGGCTTTATTTTTATTGACTTACATGATTTAGAACAGTTATTTGAAGAAAGTGAACAAGCCGAAGTGGTCGAAGTGAGTATTACGGCGACTGAACTTGAGTTACAGCAGTATATTGAGATACTCAAACAACAATCTAGCACAATCGATCCACATTTGATTAAATGGGTGACAAAATCTGAAACCCTGGTACTTGGTAAATTATCATCGTTACTTTATTTAGTCACTTTTGTGGTATTAATACTAACTATGATTTGTGTGGCCACCACCATGATGACTGTGGTCATGGAACGCCGCAAAGAGATTGGTCTTAAAAAAGCAATTGGAGCAACTAACCAAAGTATCGCAAAAGAGTTTTTAGCCGAAGGATTAGTTTTAGGTATCGTTGGTGGCATGATTGGTGCTATTTGTGGATTTATTTTTGCGCAAATCATCAGTACCAATGTGTTTGGTCGTTCAATTATTATTGAGTTTTATCTAATCCCAGTCACCATTATTATTTCGGCGATAGTCACGGTGATTGCGTGTTTAATTCCGGTAAAACGTGCACTTGAGGTCGAACCAGCTTTAGTTTTACGTGGTGAATAGGATATAAAGTATGAATATACTCGAAGTAAAAAATGTGTCTAAGATTTATGATTCACTGCATGCATTGTCTGAGGTGAATTTAACGGTTGAGGAAGGGAATTGGTTATCAATCATGGGACCATCTGGTAGCGGTAAAACGACTTTGATGAATATCATTGGTTGTATGGATAAACCTTCACTTGGTTCGGTTATTCTCGATGGACAAGATATTACCCAGCTTTCTTTATCCCAATTGACAGAAATTCGCCGAGATAAGATAGGCCTGATTTTTCAACAATTCCACCTAGTACCGTATTTAACAGCATTAGAAAATGTTATGGTCGCCCAGTATTATCATAGTATGGTCGACGAAAAAGAAGCCATGCAAGCACTTGAGCGGGTAGGGCTTGCCGCCCGTGCTAAGCACTTACCACGGCAGTTATCGGGGGGAGAACAGCAGCGAGTTTGTATTGCTAGGGCATTAATTAATTATCCTAAGTTAATTTTAGCCGATGAACCAACTGGTAATTTAGATGAAAGCAATGAAGCGATGGTTATGAACTTACTACATCAACTGCACGAAGAAGGCAGTACAATCATTGTGGTTACTCACTCACCAGAAGTATCAAAACATGCTCAAACCACAGTAGTACTGGAGCACGGCAAAGTCGCGCGTATCATTAATAATTAACCAACAAAAGGTTGTCGTATATGAAAAACCGTATTATTTCGTCAAGTATCTTTATTGTCCTTGGTGTATTAATTATTTTATTTCCATTGTATATCTTACCTGTTTGCCCATCGCCAGAAAACGCTGTGATGCCAGTTGATACAATGAGTCATACCATGAATGATTCAATGGGTGGCACGGTAAGTAATGCTATGGATAGTGCGAGTAGCGAGCTTGCTCATAGCGGACACATGCATGCCGCTGGTGCAGGAAAAATCATGAAGTGTTTTTGGACAGCAAGAGCTGAAATCGGTGTCGGCTGTTTAGTCATTGCCATTGGCGTATTACTACTGATTAGTCGTACTGTTTTTGTTCGAATGGGATTAAGCATGGCTCTTGCCTGTATTTCTTTATTAGCTATGGCTATTCCAACCATTTTAATTGGTGTCTGCTCAAACGAGATGATGCGATGCAATATGGGCTCTAAACCAGCTTTGGTGTTATTATCTTGCTTATTATTTATTGTAGCCGTAGTTAACACTTATTACTTAAATAAAAAGACTAAAAATCGATAGCTAATTGTTAGCAATCATCAACCATACTCATCTTTGCCTGATATAGGCAAAGATAGCCTTTTAATAAGACAAGTAGGAAGTCATCATGCAAGAAAAACCGCTCACCATGGCAAATTTAGCGTGGCGAAACATTCAGCGACGACCATTTCGAAGTTGTTGTTTGATTATTATCATTATGCTTTTTTCTGCAACGCTATTTGGTGGTAGCGTGCTGATGAAAAATCTTAGTCTTGGTATTTCGGGCATGGCTAACCGATTGGGTGCTGATATTCTTATTGTACCTTATGGTTATGAAAAAAATATGGAAGTTGCTCTATTGCGTGGTGAACCAAGTAGCTTTTATTTAAAAGTCGATTTGATTGATAAAATAAAAGATATCAAAGGCATTGATGCTATTTCACCCCAGCTATTTATAGCTTCATTAAATGCGGGATGTTGCACAACAAAAGTACAGTTAATCGGGTTTGAACAGCAGAGCGACTTTGTGATAAAACCTTGGCTACAATCGCAACTGACACAACCGTTAACCGACAATCAAGTGGTTGTGGGTTCCAAAATTAACTCACAAGTAGGGGATGAAATCATATTTTTTAATCATCCCTTCAAAATTGCCGCTAAAATGGATAGTACAGGGATGGGATTTGATACCTCTGTCTTTATGACTATGTCTGCAGCACAATCATTAATGAAAAATGCAAAATTAATTGAAGGGGATGTTGACCATTTTGCTGATTATGCCTCGTCGATTTTTATTAAGGTCAATTCAGATTATCAACCTAAAGATATTGTTAATCAAATTATGCCCAGATATGCCATGGACTATAATATCGATTTTGTTATGACCAAAGGAATGCTAAGCAATATCGCTAAATGGTTAACAGGCTTTTCAACCATTGTCTATAGCTTATCGGCTATTTTTTGGGTGTTAGCCATTATTGTGATTTTTGTGATATTTTCTTCAACCTTAAATGAACGCAAGCGTGAAATTAGTTTATTACGAATACTGGGCGCTTCACGTCGAGATTTAGTTAACATGTTGTTGCGTGAATCGTTAATTATCAGTGCATTAGGTGGAATTGCAGGCATTGTCATTGCGGCAGTATTACTTTATGCATTTAGTTTATTAATCTGCCAATCTATTGGTTTGCCATGTATGAATATTTCGCTATTTGATGCCGTGTTGTATGCAATTGTTGTTTTTATTCTGACGCTAATTATTGGTCCTTTATCAAGCATTTATGGTGCCTTATCAATGACTAAATTTGATACTTATAGTACTCTCAGAGAGGGCGAATAATAATGTTACTGAATGTTAAAAATCTACGTAAAGATTACACAAGAGGGCAACAAACCTTTTCTGCGGTGAATAATGTTAGTTTTTCAATGACAAAAGATGACTTTATTTGCATTATGGGTAAATCGGGCAGTGGGAAAACCACGTTACTTAATATGATTGCAGGTTTACTGACGCCAACACAAGGCAAAATCACTATTAATGATACTAATTTGTTTGAGCTTAATGATCAGCAAGTTTCTGCCTTTCGCAATCAGCATATTGGTTATATTCCTCAAGGTAGCAGTTTGTTGCCTAATTTAACGGCAATTGATAATATTCGACTGCCTTTTTATTTAACTAAGCGAGAAAACCAAAATCCCTTAAATGAAGCCAAGAGTTTGCTTGAAAAAGCCAACATCAGCCACTTACAAGATGCGTATCCAGCTAATATGTCTGGTGGTGAAATGCGCCGTATTGCGATATTGCGAGCGCTGATTTGTAAACCACAAATAATTATTGCCGATGAGCCAACAAGTGATCTTGATGAAGAGAGTGCAACCGAGATTATGCAATTACTTACTCAAATTCATCAACAAGGTACAGCGTTATTGATTGTTACTCATGATCATGATGTTGCCCATTATAGTCAAAAAGTTATGAAAATGTCAGCAGGGCGATTTATTGATTAATGGGTTTATTTATTAGCTGAATTGTTATATTAAAAGTGGATTACAGCCCATTTCGATCATAATTTTATTGAGTTTTAGTAATGGCAATCCAACCAATGAATTAATATCATCGCCTTCTAGTTTATCAAACAGGGTAATGCCCAGTTCGTCACATTTAAAACTGCCTGCGCATTGTAGTGGCATCTCTTTAGCAATATAAGCATCAATTTCCGCATCGTTTAATGAACGAAAGGTCACTTTAAATGGTTCGCAAATGGTGGTTTGTTGTTGAGTTTTGGTATTAATTACTGTCATACCAGTATAAAAATAGAAGGCTTTACCGCTGCTTTGTCGAAGCTGTTTGCGGGCATTATCAACCGTATGCGGTTTGCAAACAATATTATCGTCTAATACGCCGACTTGATCCGATCCTATAATTAAGCTATTTGGGTAGTCTGTCACTAATGACTGCGCTTTAAGCTTAGCTAGCCGAACCACCAATTGCTGAGCTGATTCGCCGACTAGCGGTGTTTCATCGCATACAGGTGGCACACACTCAAAAGGGATAGCTAATTTTTCGAGCACCTTTTTACGTGATGGTGAAGTCGAGGCTAATATGATTCTCATTTTAATTATCTCTTAAAATCCAAGCTGAAAGATGCGCATTAAAACCGATATGGGCATAATAATCAACTGCCTGTGGTGCAGCTAGTAGAGTAATTGAACATGATTTGTCAGTATTGTTTTTCACTTCTTTAATTAATTGCTTTCCGATGCCTTGTCGTTGATAATTTTCATCCACCGCGAGATCTGCCAAATAGGTGATATAAACAAAATCCGTTAAACAACGCGCAATGCCAATCAATTTATCATCATGCCAAGCAGTTACCACCAAATTCGCATTATCTAACATAGCTTGAAAGCGTACGGTATCGGTAAGTGGACGACGTTTGCCTAATGAACAATGACGATAAAGGGTGGTGGCTTGTTCTAGTGTCGGTTTGACATCAGAACGATAAATAATGCAATTCATGTTGATCTCCATCATAAAACGAATAAAAATAATTAAGGATTACATTTAAAATTAGTATCATACTAGCTAGGTAAAACCTGTTTTAGTTTCGCTGAATATATAATCTATAACAAAGCAAGGAGGGAGTTATGTACAAAAAAATTTTAGTTCCTATCGATGTGCTTGAAGATGAATTAACTAAAAAAGTCATTCCACATGTAGAGTGCTTAGCCAGATTGTCTAATGCCGAAGTCATCTTTTTTCATGCCTTGCCTGTTTCATCGGCTATTATCAATGCTTACTCTTTTGGATTTGATGAATTTAAAGATCATGCAACAGTACAAACGGAACAATACCTTCATCAATTAATGGATTCGATTAATTTACCGCATGAACATTTATCTTTTTCTATCGCATTTGGTCATCCAAGAGATGAAATCCTTGCATTAGCTGACGAAATCAAACCAGACCTAATAATTTTAGGCTCGCGTCGTCCCAATATCTCAACGCATCTTTTAGGATCGAATGCGTCAGGAGTGGTGCGTGGAGCTAAAACGGCGGTGCTTGTGATTCGGTAGGTTTAGCATTATATGTGAAGTATGTCTTTTTAGAAGGCACCGTTGTAATTTACTTTTGATCAGTATAGTTAGGTAAGCAGGAGGAATTTAATGTAAAAATTCCCCCTGATAAATAATTTGAGCTTTTAATTTTAGTCACTTAATGTGTAATTTATAAAAGATGCAAAATCAATTACTTCTATCTTTTTTGTCGATATTGATGATAGGACAAAATTAAGCTTTAACTTGGTAAGTTAACGCTAATCATCATCATCTTCTTCATCCTTATCTTTTTCTAAGCTTACTAATGATCGTTTAAAGTACTTGGTTAATAATTCATTGATCTTTATCATATCTTTTAATTGAACAATATTTTTTCTTGTTATTTTTTGGCTGATGTCTTGCAGATCTCCATAAAATACTATTTTTGCACTTTTTTTGTCATTAAGCCATTTTATATAATCTGTCATCTTTTTATCCAAATCGAAACGATACTTTTCAATTACTTCTTGCTTGGTGAAAAGCAACTCATATATTGTAAGCTCTTCATTAGAGTTGATAGTGTAAAAACGCGTATTAATAGAAGAATATGTTGCTTTATTTTGATTGATAGTAAACTTTTTAATCAAAGCCTTAGTGCCTTTATATGTAATATCTACTGTGGGATAAACCTCTAGATTTTTATTAATAAGTATGTCAATTTTTATAGGTGATGTTGAATTGTCCATTGAAAATAAATATTGATTGTAATAACCTGTTGTAAAAGATAGTTGGTGTTTTTTCATATAGTGAATTAATAATTTTAAATCATCTGGGTTTGTGATTTTTTTGCTTAAATTGAGAAAATCATTGAGATATTCTTTTTGTATTTGTAACCCATTTGAAAAAGTAACTTCATAAATATTATCTTTTGTGACAGTTACTGTTTTAACCACAACATCATTTAGATTAGGAATTTTTATTTTTTTCAAATCCTGTACATTTTTCTCTATTTTGCTGTATCGATCTGGTCGAATTAGGTATTTTAGCCCATTAAATTCAATTTCTTTTGAAGAACACAGTTCTTTTAAATAAAAAATTTCACCATTTTCTAGATTAAATTTATAGAATACACAATCATTTGCTACAAAGCTATCAAGGAAGACAGCTTTCATTGCACTATATTTATCTGCTGGCAAGGATATTTTTGTATCTGTAAGTGGATCTGTGTAGAAATGCGAGTATTCGCCAGTTTTTATAACATTGGGATCGTATTTGTTGAGTATAAATTCATCGGCTAATGATGTGCTCGAAATAAAATTTGACAATAACATCAACGCCAAGTAAAAAATTGTTCTTTTCATTCATATCCTTATAAATAATTGTTGGTAATATGTGAGTTATGTTGTACTAGCAATAATAGAGTCGCAAAGATAGTTTAATAAATTAGACTAGTTGTGTTTTATTTATTTGTATTTATTATAATAAAGTATTTTCTAATAAAAAATTATTGAAATAAAGCTATTAAAAAATCAGTTAGAAAAAGTATTGATTTTATTTGATTTTTTTTGTTTGTCTTTTTTTGTGTAAATTAACCGCCTTATTGGCGGTTTTGTTTATTGATGCTTTATAATAAAACAGCAGTGAATTTGTTTATTGCGCTTAAAATCAAGCGATAGCGTTTTATTGGTAATTTCTTGATAGGTTAAACCTAGGTTTTGCATACCAACACTATCCATTTTAAAACCACGCTTATTATTCGAAAAGATAATTGTTCCATTAGGACGTAATAAGCGTTTTAAATCGGTCATCAATTTTAGGTGATCACGCTGAACATCAAAGGTTTCGTGCATGCGTTTCGAGTTTGAAAATGTAGGCGGATCGATAAAAATTAAATCGAATTGCTCATCAGCCTGAGATAAATAGAGCAAACAGTCTGCCTGAATTAATCGATGTTTTTTACCCGTTAAACCGTTTTGTTTTAAATTGCGATCAGCCCATTCCAAATAGGTGCGTGACATATCGACCGTGGTGGTTGATTTTGCTCCGCCAAGTCCAGCATAAACTGTTGCGCTACCTGTATAGGCAAATAGGTTTAAAAAGATCATGCAACAGTACAAACAGAACAATACCTTCATCAATTAATGGATTCGATTAATTTACCGCATGAACATTTATCGTTTTCTATCGCATTTGGTCATCCAAGAGATGAAATCCTTGCATTAGCTCACGAAATCAAACCAGACTTAATTATTTTAGGTTCACGTCGTCCTAATATTTCAACGCATCTTTTAGGATCGAATGCTGCTGGGGTGGTTCGTGGTGCTCAAACTTCGGTATTGGTGGTCAGATAGATTTTAGCCTTACTTATATTTTGAGTACGATTTTGGTTGCTATTTCTCCTTAATGTGTTATAATTTTAAGCATAAAATTATAAAAATGAATATAAAATATAAGGATGGAACAGTAGAGGTTTAGAAGTATGTTAAAATACAATTGCTTCTTAAATAGTCAGAATTACAAGCAAGCAAGCAAGCAAGCAAGCAAGCAAGCAAGCAAGCAAGCAAGCAAGCAAGCAAGCAGAAAAAACATCTGGTTTAAGTTTTCCTAATTTTCATATATCTCTCAATAGTGATTCAAAAATAGCAAAGTTTTTGGCTTACCTTATAAAATCATATATTGGTATTTGTTTGTTGTTAACCTTTAATATCAATGCAGCAAAAGCCTTGGATTCGGTAGATGCTGAAAATCCGTTAAGTACAAAACCTATCTATGTTGCAAAAACAGCTAATGTTATTATGGGGGGCGCACCTTATATAAGTTTTGATGGACGAACCAAAATATCAAGCGCTGAAGATACGCTTTGGATGAGTTATAAAATGGGTAATGAAACTTTTCGATATACCCCAGAAAATAATCCCTCGTCACTCCAAAATCCTATTTTATTACCAGAGTCGTTCAAAACGTTTGCCGATATTGATTCGGTTGTGCCTAAAAATCAACCAATTCCGATTTGGGCAGAACTTCATGAGCAAGAAATAGTATTTAACAGTCGCGACAATAGCGAATATTTTTTTGATGATGATGGCGACAAGATTAAGTCAGGAGCCGGCAGGATAACACTAGTCATAGCTGATAACGGAGATCATCTAGAAAATGACGATTGGTGGATTACTGAACCTGAGTTTGGTTATAAACGTAGTGATCCTATTGATCCTTGCCGTTATAGCTATAGATTGATTTTAATGTCTAGTATCTCATCAATTGCGACTGAATTTGGAGTACCATTTGAGTCTTCTGGGGTGCCTGAAAATGTATGGAAGAATGACCCATGGTCTTTTGAGAGAAAATTTGTTGTATATGTTAAACCGACAGTTTCTACCCCTTATGCCTGTTGGGCATTTCCAGTATATCAATCCGCAACAGCTAAACATATAGGAAATGAATGGAAATCTGGTACTATTGATGTTAGCGATCCAAACGATATTCATCTATATGAAGGACGAAAAAGAGGATTTTTACTACAAAATATTACGCAGCCTGCGTCTAACTTTCCAACCATTGCCGGCGATTCATTACAGTTTACTTTAACCGTTGCTGGTGCCTTGTATAGCGAACTAAGTTATAGTAAACAACCTGCAAATTCAAATATTAGTTTAACTATTAATGATGAATATACTCGAGGTTCTTATTATGGTGAATATCCTAATGAGGCTACTATCACACTATTTGGTCCCAAAGAAGGGCAATCAGACATATCTTTCACCCCTACAACTTTTATAATTTATGCAGACAGAGCTAAAACTAAACCTATATATAGTTTTACAGTCAGTAAATGGCTTATTAAATCAAATTACAATCAGCCAACATTTGAAGAAAGTAGAGAATTCTGTGAAAGTATAGGGTATAGACTTCCGACTATACCAGAGTTAACCAATATGAAAAATCCTGAACTGGATTGGAATCAAGGATATCCTCCTGATTCTGACAATTTTTCGCCTCAAGTTCAACTTAAAGGGGGACTTTATGCTGAATGGGGAGCTGCTGGAAATCTATGGGAACTTCCTTGGGGTGTAAATACTCAGGTTTGGGTAAGCAATCATCACAAAGATGATAACTATTATTTAGTTGACGGGTGGGCACAGATATCTTCAAAGCCAATGACAGAAAAAGCGGGTAGGACGTTTTGTATTTCTCCGTAATCTTGAAAAGTAGTTTTCCCGCAATAAAAAATTGTATAAAAATTATTTGGATAGATAATTGATTTTATTATTTTTTTAAGTGAAACCAACCGCCATGTAGGCGGTTTCATTTATTGATGTTTCACAATAAAACAACAGTGGATCTGTTTGTTACGCTTAAAATCAAGCGAAAGCGTTTTATGGGTAATTTCTTGATAGGTTAAATCTAGGTTTTGCATACCAACACTATCCATTTTAAAACCACGTTTATTATTCGAAAAGATAATTGTTCCATTAGGACGTAATAAGCGTTTTAAATCGGTCATCAATTTTAGGTGATCACGCTGAACATCAAAGGTTTCGTGCATGCGTTTCGAGTTTGAAAATGTAGGCGGATCGATAAAAATTAAATCGAATTGCTCATCAGCCTGAGATAAATAGAGCAAACAGTCTGCCTGAATTAATCGATGTTTTTTACCCGTTAAACCGTTTTGTTTTAAATTGCGATCAGCCCATTCCAAATAGGTGCGTGACATATCGACCGTGGTGGTTGATTTTGCTCCGCCAAGTCCAGCATAAACTGTTGCGCTACCTGTATAGGCAAATAGATTTAAAAAGTCCTTGCCGGCACTTATTTCACCAATCATTTTTCGTGCTAAGCGATGATCTAAAAACAAGCCGGTATCTAAATAATCGGTCACATTAACCCAAAATGCGGTTTTGCGTTGATTAATTGGGTATTCATGTACTAAAAAATAGTCCTGTTTTTGCCCAAGCTTTTGGTATTGCTGTTTACCTTTTTGCTTTTCACGCGTTTTTAATACTAGCTGATCGGCGGTAAGTTCAAGTACTGACATGGTTGCATTGATAATATCAAAAAGTCGCTGGCGCGTTTTTTGTGGATCAATATTTTTAGGTGCGGCATATTCTTGCATTACTATTTTATCTTTATAACGATCGATAGCAACGTTGTATTCAGGTAAATCCGCATCATAAAGTCGATAGCATTCTAGCTGTTCTTGAGCAGCCCATTTTTCTAACTTTTGCTTATTTTTGCGTAATCGATTTGCAAAGTCAGCAGCTGGCAACGTTGGATTATTGATTGGATGTTCAGTGTTACGCTGAGCAATGACATAATTTTTTTGTATACAGTCCAGTGGACCATTTTTGGCTTTGAATTGTCTATCTGCTCGCATTTGTAAGCAATCTAATAATTGTGGTGCGCCGCTAAATAGTGATAATTTCCACCCACCAAAATTTTGTTTAATTTGTTGACCGAGTGCCGTATGCAAAGCAATAAGCGCAGGCTCACTTTCTAAGCGTTCGCCATAAGGTGGATTACTAATAATCATACCGGTTGTTTGTGCTAGTAATGGATTACTTAATTGCGTTACATCTTGCATCGAAAACGTAATTAAATCACCCACGCCTGCTTGGATGGCATTTTGTTTGGCTCGTTCAAGTACTGCTGGGTTATTATCGTAACCAATAAAAGGGGTATTGGGTTTGCAAACATTTTGTTTAGCTGAAAATAACAGCGAATTCCACAAAGTAGGATTAAAGCCTTTCCAAGCAAAAAATCCCCATTGTTTGCGTTGTAATCCCGGTGGGATTTTTGATGCAATCATAGCGGCTTCAATCAGTAGCGTGCCCGAACCACACATTGGGTCAAGTAATGGTTCATCACTTTGCCAACCTGAACGCATAATAATGGCAGCAGCAAGGGTCTCTTTTAATGGTGCTTGCCCCGTTTGCTGGCGATAACCACGCTCATGTAAGCTATTACCACTTAAATCTAAAGACAGTGTGACATGGTTTTTATTTAAATAAGCATGAAGCCGAATATCTGGGTCTTGCTTTGCTACATTGGGTCGTTGGTTGGTATGACGTAAAAAATGATCGACAATGGCATCTTTGATCTTAAGTGCACCATATTGGCTATTACGAATAAACTCATTAACACCAACAAAGTTAATCACAAAAGCGTTATCGACAGCAAAAATATCAGTCCATTTAATATTGAACACGCAAGAATACAGATCTAAATCGCTATAGATATCAAATTCGGCTATTGGCAATAAAATACGCGATGCTAAACGTGACCATAATAGTGATTGATATAAAGTTGTTTCGTTGGCATCAAAATAGACACCGCCTTGCGTAATCTTACAATTGGTTGAACCAATTTGTTCTAACTCTTTTTTTAATAACTCTTCAAGCCCGCGAGATGTGCTGGCAAATAGCGTTTTCATGCATAATCCACTTTACAATAAAATTGCTGGCATTATACCGACTAATTGCAATAGTGGGAAATAAAGGCTAAATTTAGTCAGAAGAATTAGAACGTAGCTCAAATATAAAAATTTTTTTAATCAATTTATTGTATAATTAAATATGATTCGCTACCGTACTTTAATATGAAAATAATGGATATAGGAAACTAATAAGTATGAAAAACTTAGTATCAGTAATATTAGGCATTTTTATTTGTGGTTACTCATATGCTGAAGTAGATACTAAAGTGTATAACAATTATCTTTCATTATACATTCCAGAAATAGCACCACATTCCAAACTAATAAAACATCAAGATATTTATACATCTATTGATTATTCAGATGCAATGAGATTTATAGACGGAAAATTAGTTATAGAATCAAATAATAGAGGTTTAATTATTTTTAGTGGTAGCGAAAAATACAAATCAACACTGTTTTATGATTATGTTAAAAATATTATTGTATGGAATATGAATGATAAACCTTTTACTCAAATTAAATTAACTCTTGATAAAGATGAAAATATTATTGAATCTTCTTCATTAAATAGTTTTAATTTCCATTATCAGTATAATTATGATGAACAAAAAAGATTGGTAATGTCCATGGGAAATGGGGCAAATGTTAATGCAAAAAACCAATTTTTCTATACAAACAATAATATGTTGAAATCTATTTCTGAGGAAAAAAAGATCCTTAAAGCTTTTTATAATAGAAAAATAGAGTTTATTTATGATGATAATAATAAACTGAAGAAAACAATACAAACTCATTATTTAGATGAAAATAACTCAAAAATAGATAAGACAATAATGTGTTATTTCACCGATCATAATGAAAATGGAGATTGGACAAAAAGCCATTGTATTAAAGATGGAAATATTGATTTAGGTGATATAACAAGAATAATAGAATACTGGTGATAAATAAAATTAAAAAGTTAACATCACCCCCCAAAAAAATGAACGCCATGATTTAAATGATATGTCCAGTAGTATTAATCAAACAAGGATAACTCATTATGAAAAACGATTCACTGAAGAACAAATCATAAAATGGTCTCGTAAATAAATTTGTGTATTTACCTATTTTTGAATCACTCTTTTCGCTTTGAATAATTTTTTATTTAGATTTTTTCTGTTTTATATAAGATTTAGGTTTTTCTAACCATGATAAAGGAAAGAATGAATAAAAGAGAAAAAACGCAAATGCAGAAAAAACTAATGGTTTATATTCAGAGGAATAACTAATGATAGTTTTGTGAGCGCAAAGAATAAAAATATGAGTAAATCCAATAATAACACACAAAAATAACATTATTCGCCTTTCCCATCTTAAACGCTTATTTTCCATATAATCTACTCTACTATATCCCCTATAACGAATAGTAACAAAAATAGGTAGAATAGAAACAAGATAAAATAAAATATAAATCAAAATCAAAATAACCACGTTTAACACTTTCTCCTTTTACCTTGAATAATTTTTTATTTAAATTTTTTCTTTTTTATGTGAGATTTAGGACTCTCTAACCATGATATAGGAAAGAGTGTATAAACAATAAGAAATATGTATGCTGAAACTAAAATAGGCTCATAGCCTAAAATAGAATTATCTAGGCTTTCTAATTTACTTTTTAGTTCACCTGCAACTATTATTTGAAAAATTAAAGCGATATAATTAAAAATTAGCGCTCCTCGTTTTTTCCAATTCAATTGCTTATTATATTGGTAATCGCTTATTGTATATTTTCTAAATCGATAAGAAATAATAATAGGCAAAAGAGATAAAAAATAATATGCAATATAGATTAATATAATCATATGTGCTATTCCTTTTCTTAAATATGATAATCGTAATATTTTAAATATTCAGCACCATCTATATGCTAACATAACTAATAATTAGGCCGATTATCGTTATCACTATTATCATCTTTATCCATTATCTTTTTAGTTTCGTTATAAATATTCAAATAATGATAAACTATTACTGATTATTTTAAAATTAATAATAACTTATTTATTTGTTTATATGACTGTTGATCTTCTGAGCCTCGCCAAAAAAGTGAATAGAAGTTGTCTATATGATATAAATAAAAATCATAGAAAAAAAATCATGGTGAAAAAGTTTAACTTTAGCATCGAATTCAAATTGCTCTTTAGTCAGTTTTTTAAATGGTTTTTTAACTAGTTTTTATAGGTAAACTTTGACGTTAGTCTAATTGTGGCTATTCCCACCTGACAGTACAACAAAAAACGTAGCGTAATTTGTTGTACAAATCATTATGGCATTGTATTTAATACAGTCAAACTTACTCCACGGTAACCGATTTTGCTAAATTACGAGGCTGATCAACATCAGTGCCTTTGATTAAAGCAACATGATATGCGAGTAGCTGTGTGGGCACTGTGTAGTAGATTGGTGCGGTAAGTTCTTCAATATGGGGTAGATTGATGATGTGCATGGTGTCATCACTGACAAAACCCGCATCTTGCTCGGCAAAGACATACAGTTGACCGCCACGCGCTCGCACTTCTTCGATATTGGATTTTAGTTTTTCTAGCATTTCGTTGGTTGGTGCCATCACAATCACTGGCATATCCGCATCAATTAATGCAAGAGGGCCATGTTTGAGTTCACCTGCAGCATAAGCTTCGGCGTGGATGTAAGAGATTTCTTTGAGTTTTAACGAGGCTTCCATAGCAATTGGATATTCATCGCCCCTTCCTAAGAATAACGCATGATGTTTATCAACAAATTGCTCTGCTAATTTTTTAATTTGTGGTTCAGACATAAGCACTTGTTCAATGCGGTTTGGCAAGGTTTGTAAGGCGTGGACAATTGCTTGCTCGGTGCTTTGTGCCATATTATTTAAACGTCCTAATTTTGCAACTAGTAGCAATAAAACCGTTAATTGTGTGGTAAAGGCTTTAGTTGATGCAACACCAATTTCAACCCCCGCTTTGGTTAATAAAACGAAATCGGCTTCACGCACGAGTGTGGATGCCGCTACATTACAGATGGCAAGGGTACTTAAGTAATGGTTTTCTTTCGCCAATCGCAAGGCTGCGAGTGTATCTGCGGTTTCGCCTGATTGTGAAAGAGTAATAAATAGACTGTTTTTGCGACGGGCGGGGTTGCGGTAACGAAATTCTGAGGCAATTTCGACATCGCATGGTATACCTGCTAAGGCTTCAAACCAGTAGCGCGCCACCATACCGGCATTATAAGCGGTGCCACAGGCAACAATTTGCACATGCTCAACCTGCTTTAGTATATTTTTTGCATTATCGCCCAGTTCTGATAAATCCACTTTACCATGCGCCATACGACCTTCAAGGGTATTTTTAATCGCATTAGGTTGTTCGTAGATCTCTTTTTGCATATAGTGGCTATAGCCTGCTTTGCTACCCGCATCATATTTTGCATCAGACTCTATACATGGCCTTGTTACTTCATGATGATTCTTGTCTAAGATTGTCACTGTGCGGTGTGTGATAAGTGCGGTATCACCTTCTTCCAAATAGATAAATTGGCGGGTGACAGGTAATAGCGCTAATTGATCTGATGCGATAAAGTTTTCTCCTACGCCACAACCAATAACTAAAGGACTGCCAGAGCGCGTTGCAACTAATATCTCTGGGTTGCGCGTGTCCATAATGACTGTGCCATAAGCGCCTCGTAGTTGCGGGATAGCTTTTTGCACGGCGTCAAATAAGGAGCAATCTTCGGTTGATATAATGTCATGAATTAAGTGGGCAATAACCTCGGTATCGGTTTCTGAACGGAATTGGTAGCCTTTGGCGATCAGCTTTTCACGCAATGGTTCAAAATTTTCAATAATTCCATTATGCACGACAGCGATAAAGCCAGATACATGTGGGTGGGCGTTATGTTCAACTGGTTCACCATGGGTTGCCCATCGAGTATGCGCAATTCCGGTAGTTCCTTGTAGTGGATGTTTTGCAATGGCATCTTTTAGTGCTTGCACTTTGCCAACACGGCGAACGCGTTGCAGTTCGCCGTCTGGTGAAATAATTGCCAGTCCTGCTGAGTCATAACCACGATATTCTAATCGTTTTAGACCTTCCAATAATATTTCAGCAACATCACGTTTGGCGATAGCTCCCACGATTCCACACATAGTTTATTCCTCGTTAGTTAACTTTGTAGGTCGTTTCCAACCAGCAAGTTGTTTTTGTTTAACTCGACTTACGACCAATTCGTTATCATTTACATTATTGGTAACGGTTGTGCCTGCTGCAATGGTTGCGCCTTTACCCACTTTTACTGGTGCAATCAATTGTGTGTCAGAACCGACAAACACATCATCTTCAATAATAGTTTTAAATTTATTGGCGCCATCATAATTACAAGTGATAGTGCCTGCACCAATGTTGACATTACTGCCAATTTCGCTGTCGCCAAGGTAGCTTAAGTGCCCAGCTTTGGTGGCTTTGCCCAGATGTGCTTTTTTTAATTCAACAAAATTGCCGACATGGGCTTGTTCGTCAAGTTGTGAGCCAGGTCGTAGGCGAGCAAAGGGGCCGATAGTACACTGTTTAGCGATAGTTGAATCTTCAATAATGCTATACGGACTGATATTTGAGTTATCATCAATCGTGCAATTTTTTAAGATACAGCCCGCACCAATAATTACGTTATTACCTAGTGTGACATTGCCTTCAATAATTACATTACAATCAATAGTGACATCTTTACCGTGCGAGAGTGTGCCTCGTAAGTCAAAGCGATTTGGATCAAGCAATGTCACACCAGCGAGTAATAAGTGTTGAGCTTGTTGATATTGATATTGCCGTTCTAATGTTGCCAATTGCAGGCGATTATTGACGCCTTCAACTTCAAATGGTTGTACTGGGTGCGAGGTTAATATGTCATAACCATCTTGGTGTGCAAAAGCAATAATGTCGGTTAAGTAAAACTCTTGTTGCGCATTATTGTTGGTTAAACGAGATAACCAATTTTTCAATAATTTACCAGTAACGAGCATGATACCGGTGTTAATTTCATTGATTTTTTGTTGCTCAGGAGTAGCATCTTTTTGTTCCACAATGGCAACGACTTTGCCATTGTGACGTTCAATGCGTCCATATCCAGTTGGATTATCAAGTATTACCGTCAATAACGCGATGCCTTGTTTTGGTTTGCTAGTAATTAAAGTTTGTAGCGTTTGAACCGATATAAGGGGTGTGTCACCATATAAAATTAAGATATCTTCATCATCTTGAATATAAGGGATAGCTTGTTGAACAGCATGGCCAGTACCGAGTTGTTCAGCTTGGTAAACCAGCTGCACATGTTGATTCTTGAGTGTTTCTTCAAGTTGTTCTTTGCCATGGCCATAAACAATATTGATGCGATTAGTATTAAGTTGTTGAACTGTATCAATAACATGTTGTAACATCGGCTTGGCGCCGATTTTATGTAAAACTTTAGGTAGGTTGGAATACATCCGTGTGCCTTTTCCTGCCGCCAAAATAATTGCACTCAGTTTTGGAGGTGAAATTGCCATAATCAGTTCCGGTCTGGTTAAATTAGCCTAATACTATAATCAAAGTTTTTAATGAAATCATCCCCAATCTTTTAATTTTTATCATAAAAAAAGTAATGTTGATATTTACCAATGAGTTTAACAAAAAGAAGGAGGCAATGTTATGAATTCCGTGATGAAAGTTTTATTACTCTATACTACACATGAAAATCAGACATTTAAGATTATGCAACGCATAAAAACGCAACTTAATGGTAAATGTGATTGCGATGTTATTGAACTGCTACCCGATACTAAAATCGATCTAACTCAATACCAAGCAGCTTTATTGGGTTGTTCGATTCGTTATGGGTTTTATAGCAAAGTAATGAAAGCGTTTATTGATAAGCATTATCAGCAATTAAATAAGATGAAGTCTGGATTTTTTGGGGTAAATTTGGTGGCGAGAAAACCGAATAAAAATACGCCAGAAACGAATTTATACACTAAAAAATTCTTAGCTAAAATAGCATGGAAGCCAACTTTTACTGCGGTTTTTGCCGGTGCGCTGTATTATCCACAATATAATTGGTTTGATCGCAATATGATCCGCTTTATTATGTGGTTAGGAAAAGGGGACACTGACGTAACAAAGCCGATGATTGAATATACTGATTGGACAAAGGTAGATGAGTTTGCCGAACAATTTTATACTTAAACACATAGTATTATGAAATCTCTTTATAAGTAAATCGATATTTTCTTAAAGTTATCAAGTGCTCAAGTTCTTTTAAATAAACTTTGTGATATAGATCAACATTTCTATTAAAAAGGTGTACAATACTGCGCCTATAGAATCTGTCTTCTAAGTGGAATTTTAATTGTGATTGAAAATTTAAGAAATATTGCCATTATTGCTCACGTTGACCATGGTAAAACGACTTTGGTTGATAAGTTATTAAAACAGTCAGGTACGTTAGATAATCTACGTGGTGACGATAACGAACGTATCATGGACTCTAATGCGCTTGAAAAAGAGCGTGGTATTACCATTTTAGCTAAAAATACCGCTATTGATTGGAATGGTTACCGAATTAATATCGTTGACACCCCAGGACATGCTGATTTTGGTGGTGAAGTTGAACGTGTTATGTCTATGGTTGATTCTGTGCTATTGCTCGTTGATGCAATGGATGGACCAATGCCACAAACGCGTTTTGTAACGCAAAAAGCATTTGCTTATGGTTTAAAACCGATTGTAGTTATCAATAAAGTTGATCGTCCAGGTGCACGTCCTGATTGGGTTGTTGATCAAGTGTTCGATCTGTTTGTTAATTTAGGGGCTACTGATGAACAGTTAGATTTCCCTATCGTTTATGCTTCAGCATTAATGGGGATCGCAGGTTTAGAGCATGAAAATATGGCTGAAGATATGACGCCATTATTTGAAGCAATTGTTAAATATGTTGAGCCTCCAAAAGTAGATTTAGACGGACCATTCCAAATGCAAATTTCTCAACTTGATTATAATAATTATGTTGGTGTTATTGGTATTGGCCGTATTAAACGTGGTCGCGTTAAACCAAATCAACAAGTAACTATCGTTGATAGTGAAGGTAATAAACGGACTGGCAAAGTAGGGCAAGTTCTTGGCCATTTAGGACTACAACGCTATGAAGCTGAAGTTGCCGAAGCTGGCGATATTATTGCATTAACAGGTCTTGGTGAACTCGGTATCTCCGATACAATTTGTGATAATAGCTGCGTTGAAGCATTACCTGCATTAACCGTTGATGAACCAACTGTAACCATGTTCTTTAATGTCAATAGCTCACCATTTGCTGGTAAAGAGGGTAAATATGTCACTTCTCGTCAAATTCTTGAGCGTTTAAATAAAGAGCTTGTCCATAATGTTGCTCTTCGTGTCGAAGAAACGCCAGATCCCGATGCCTTTAGAGTCTCTGGTCGTGGTGAATTGCATTTGTCAGTACTCATCGAAAATATGCGCCGCGAAGGTTATGAGCTAGGGGTTTCTCGTCCTAAAGTTATCTTTAGAGAAATTGATGGTAAAAAACAAGAACCATTCGAACAAGTTACGCTTGATATTGAAGAACAACATCAAGGTTCAGTGATGGAAGCACTTGGTTTACGTAAAGGTGACTTAACAAATATGCTACCAGATGGTAAAGGTCGCGTACGTTTAGATTATGTCATTCCAAGTCGTGGGCTTATTGGTTTTAGAACTGAATTTATGACCATGACCTCAGGCACCGGTTTGCTTTATTCTACCTTTAGTCATTACGATGATGTTCGTCCAGGCGAAATTGGTCAACGTAATAATGGCGTAATGATTTCAAATGGTACTGGTAAAGCATTAGCTTATGCGCTATATGGCTTACAAGATCGTGGTAAATTATTCCTAGGTCATGGTGCTGAAGTTTATGAAGGTCAAATTATTGGTATTCATACTCGCTCAAACGATTTAACCGTTAACTGTCTAACCGGTAAAAAATTAACCAATATGCGAGCATCGGGTACCGATGAAGCAACAACACTTTCACCACCAATAAAAATGTCATTAGAACAAGCATTAGAGTTTATTGATGATGATGAATTAGTGGAAGTGACACCATTATCTATCCGTTTACGTAAACGTCATTTAACTGAAAATGACCGTAAACGTGCGTTTAGAAGTGGTAATAAAGACTAATTAGTATTAGTGCTATCGTAATACGAAAACCTCGCTATTAAGCGAGGTTTTTTTTGGCTTTTACTCTGGCAATGGCGTCAGCTATTGACTGTTTACGATCGGTGGGGGTGCTGATCTTGTTTGTCGTCGGCATGGTGCGTGGAAACAAAATTGTTGGTGGCACTAACTGATTATGGCCTAATCGCTGTTGCTTTTTCTGAGTTAGCGCTAACTCTTCTGATTCATTCAATACGCGGCCTAACGTACTTAATGTAATACAGTCTGTTGGGCAAGTATTGATACAATTACTACACGAAGTACATAACTGTGGCAGTATTGTGTGCAATACTTGTTTGCTACCGACAATGGCATCAGTTGGGCAAACACGGATGCACTTGCCACAGCCAATACAGTTTTCTTCGTCAATAAATGCTTTATATTGTTGTTGGGTTTGCATAATCACTTCTTGCATTAACTTAAACCTACAATATTACCATCTTTGTCAATATCAATTTGTCTATAAGCTGGATTGGTGCCTAGTCCTGGCATGGTCATTACATTACCAGCATAAACACGAATAAAACCAGCACCAGCAGATATCGCTAAGTGACTAATATCAACATCAAAATCGGTAGGGACATTTTTTAGATTGGCATCAGCACTAATTGACATGGGGGTTTTAGCAATACAAAGAGGCAAATGATCGAGTTTTAATGCTTCGATCTCTTTGATATTTTCCAGTGCTTGTGCTGATAAATTAGCTTTGTTGGCACCGTATTTTTTTACCATAGTTTGGATTTTATCAGCAAGTGACATGTTGTCAGGATAAGGTAATTTGATCTCACTTGGCATATCACATGCTTTGATAACATGCTCAGCCAGTTTTTCTGCGCCTTTACCGCCTTGAGTGAAAACTTCACTCACTTCACAAGCAAACGCCCCATGCTCAATGGCATATTTTTGTAAAAAGGCTAGTTCTTCTTCACTGTCGTGTGGAAAGCGGTTAATAGCAACAATCACTTGTAGCCCATAACTTTTAGCATTGTTGATATGCCACGCTAAATTAGCCGCACCAATTTCAAGCAGCTCCACATTAGAGTCTGAGATTTCTTTTGGAATCGCTTGTCCGGGTTTGATATTATATTTACCGCTGTTAGATTTTAAGCTACGAACCGTTGCAACAAGCACTACACACGAGGCTTTTATTCCTGCTTGGCGATATTTAATATTAAAGAATTTTTCCATGCCCATATCTGAGCCAAAACCAGCTTCGGTTACGACATAATCGGCAAGTTGTAAAGCAATGCGATCGGCAATGACTGATGAGTTGCCATGGGCAATATTAGCAAAAGGCCCTGCATGAATAAGTACCGGCGTATTTTCAACTGTTTGCATCAGGTTTGGATTAATCGCATTTTTAAGTAACACTGTCATAGCGCCCGCAACTTCAAGTTGTTCTGCAGTAATCGCTTCGCCTTGAGTATTATAAGCTAAAATAATGCGCCCAATACGCGCTCGCATATCGTGTAAATCTGAGGCTAATGCTAAAATTGCCATAAGTTCTGACGCTGCGGTAATCTCAAAGCCATCTTGACGTGTAATACCATTAACACCACCACCGACACCAACAGTAATCTTACGAAGTGCACGATCATTATGATCCATCACGCGTTTCCACACAATGCGATTTACATCGATATTAAGACGCGGCAAGCCCGTTTGTGCGGTAAATTCATCGCCCAATCGTTCTTCATGATAAAGGCGCGAATCTAATGCGGCTGATGCCAAATCATGGGCGGCGGTAATAGCGTGAATATCACCAGTTAAATGTAGATTTAAAGTTTCCATTGGTAATACTTCGGCTTGACCACCGCCAGCAGCACCACCTTTTACACCAAATACAGGGCCTAAACTTGGTTGACGGATACAAGCAATGGCTGTTTTACCAATATAATTTAAGCCTTCACTTAGCCCGATAGTATTCACCGTTTTACCCTCACCAAGTGGAGTTGGCGTGATAGCGGTAACTAACACCAATTTGCCGTTAGGTTTGCTTTGGTTGGCTTTAAGAATGGATAAATCGATTTTTGCCACGTGTTTGCCATAAGGCAGGACAAATTCTTCTGGAATGTTGCATTGTTTAGCGATTTCAGTAATTGGGCGTAAAGGCATATTAGTTCTCATCTAACAATAAATTGGACTATCAGTATAAATAATTTAAATAGCCGAATAAAGCGACAATTTTATCTTTATTGATTTTAGGCACAAGTCACAATTATCTTGTTATAATAACTCAATACATTCAATAAAAGGAAAATAGTTAAATGAATTGGTTTTCTGAGTATTCACTTTTTTTAGCTGAAACAGCAACAGTTGTTATTGCAATTTTAGCGATACTTATTTTTATATTAAGCCAACGCCGTAAGTCGGCAACAGTGGCAGGGCGTTTGTCAGTTAAAGACATTAGTCAAGAATATGAGCAAGTTAAAGATGATATGTTAATGTCAAGTATGGACGAACTAGAAGCTAAGCTGTTTATGAAAGATCTTAAAAAACAGAAAAAACTTGAAAAGAAACAAGCAAAATTAGCGGCTAAACAAAAAAAGAAACAAGTTAAAAAGCAAGAAAACTCTGACGAACAGTCAACGCTAGATAATACAACGCAGCTAGCAGAAAGTAATACAGACCAGCAAGCAAAACCAAAATTGTTTGTATTGTCTTTCAACGGCAGTATGGATGCGCATGAAGTTGAAGAATTACGTCAAGAAATTACCGCTGTATTGGCTGTTATTAAACCAGAGGATAAAGTTGTGGTTAAGCTTGAAAGCCCTGGCGGGGTAGTCCATGGCTATGGGCTTGCTGCATCCCAGCTATTACGGTTTAGACAGCGTGATATTCCTTTTACCGCAGTTGTTGATAAAGTTGCGGCAAGTGGTGGGTATATGATGGCATGTACCGCTAACAAAATTGTGGCAGCGCCATTTGCCATTGTGGGGTCTATTGGTGTGGTTGCACAAATTCCTAACTTTAATCGCTTACTTAAAAAACATGATGTGGATATTGAGTTACAAACAGCAGGTGCATATAAACGTACGTTAACCATGTTTGGCGAAAACACCGAAGAAGGTCGCCAAAAATTCAAACAGGAATTAGAAGAAACTCATATTTTATTTAAAGATTTTGTTAAAGAGTATCGTCCAAACGTGGATATCGAACAAGTTGCCACTGGCGAGCACTGGTTTGCAACGCAAGCCAAAGATAAAGGCTTAGTTGACGAAATTAGCACTAGTGATGACTTTATTTTATCTCACTTAAAAACACATAAAATTATCGCTGTTAGTTATCAACGTCGACAAAAATTATCAGAAAAAATTTCGAAAAATGTAATAAAGAGTTTTGAAAAAGTGTTTTTTAGACACGGAAATGGGCTGTGAACAGCCCTTTTATAATTTTTACTTTGCGCACCATTTTATCTTGATATTGTTGCGATTGGCGAATTTCAAAAATTTATTTATAAATTAATTTTTTGTGTATTTCCGTTAACGTTAATAATCATTATATATCACCTTCTAACGATGTCATTAATTGTTAAAACTGAATATCTATTAATCTAATTGCGATTTAATATAAAACTATATTCATACAAATTGGTGGATATGGCTCCATTCTATTACATATCTTTTTCTATTCAAACATCATTACGCTTGAGGACAATTACTATGTTTCAATGGCTTTCAAACTGGATTTTAGATGGGCTTAAACACTCTCCCGAAATTTTATTATTTTTATCGTTAAGTTTAGGTTATTTGATTGGTGGCATACGGATGGGGAAATTCCAACTTGGTGGAGTTGCCGGTTCGTTACTCGTTGCCGTTGCGTTAAGTGTTTTTGGTGTGACTATTGACGCTGGCGTTAAAGCAGTTCTTTTTGCTCTATTTATTTATGCTGTAGGTTATGAAAGTGGTCCTCAGTTTTTCCGCTCTCTGGGTGTTAAAACATTACGCGAAATCTTTTTAGCATTATTTATTGCGGTAGCAAGTTTTGTGACTGTTATCGTATTAGCCAAAATATTTAATTTGGATAAAGGGCTTGCCGCAGGATTGGCTGCGGGTGGATTGACACAATCAGCTATTATGGGTACAGCTTCTGATGCTTTAAGTCAACTTGGTTTAAGCGCAGAAGAGTTAAGCAAAATGCAAGCAAATGTCACCATTGGTTATGCGGTGACTTATATATTTGGTTCTCTAGGTGCCATTATTGTGTGTGTCAACATTTTGCCCAAAATCATGGGTAAAGATATTGCCGATGATGCAATTAAAGCGCAGGCTGAACAGCTTCATGGTTCACTTTTGTTGGGTGCTGATCAAAATTTAGCTTTATCAGATATTAGTGGTCGTTTATACCGTATTACAAATAAGATCAATCAAACGGTTGCACATGTTGAACAAACGGTTAATGGCATCAGTATTGAGCGTATCAAGCGTGGTAATAACATTATTGAAGCAACGCCTGAAACAGTATTAAAGTCAAAAGATATCATTCTGGTTGTTGGTCACCGTGATGCAATGATTCAGGCGCATGATCTACTTGGTACCGAAGTTAATTCAGCATCAGGTATGGATGTTGTGATGAACAAGCTAGATGTTGAAATGCGAAACAACAAGTATGTGGGACAAAATCTTACGCAAGTGCTCGCTTCAGACGAAGTCATGAAACTAAAACATGGTATCTATCTTGTAGCTATTCATCGCGACGGTCAACCTTTGCCTCTTAATAATGATATTTATTTAAAACTGGGCGATGTAATTACCATTTATGGTGCTGATGGTGATCTTCGTCGAGTTGTTGATAAAATCGGTGCCCCAATTACTAAAAGTGAAAAAACTGACTGGATATTTCATGGGTTAGGACTTGTTGTTGGGCTTATTATTGGTTTAATTGTGATTCGTGTTAGCGATATTCCTATTACATTAGGCGCAGGTGGTGGTGCACTTTTATCTGGTTTATTATTTGGTTGGTATCGCTCTCTTCATCAAACTATCGGTAATATTCCAACTGGTGCCGTGCAACTTTTAAAAGACTTTGGCTTAGCTGGTTTTGTAGCGGTTGTGGGGCTCAGTTCTGGTCTTCAAGCAATTAATACTATTAAAGAACAAGGTTTATCTCTATTTCTAATTGGTGTGGTTGTGACCTTATTACCCATGTTGCTTGCTATCTATTTTGGCAAATATGTGCTTGGTTATAAAAATGTAGCGGTATTTGCGGGTGCTTTAGCTGGATCACGTAGTGCTAATCCTGCTTTTGGTGAGGTGCTCAATAAAGCTGGTAATTCAACACCAACTAACTCTTTTGCTATTACTTATGCTTTAGCTAATGTTTTCCTAACTTTATTAGGCCCATTAGTTGTTGCTTTTGTTTAATTGATATATCAAATTAAGGATACAAATGTATGAAAAACAATACACAATACAGCCAATACGCTAATTTAAGTCCTTTTGAGTTAAAAGATAACTTAATTAAACTGGCACAAAGTCATACTGATCGCGTAATGTTAAATGCAGGAAGAGGTAATCCCAACTTTCTTGCCACTTGGCCTCGACAAGCTTTTTTTCAACTAGGTGTGTTTGCAACTCAAGAATCCGAAATGTCATTTTCATATTTAAATGAAGGTGTTGGTGGCATGCCAATCAAAGCTGGATTAACAGGACGCTTTGAGCATTTTATTTGTCAAAACTATAACACTCCGGGAGTTGCCTTTTTAGGTAAGGCTTTTTCTTATATTCGTGACCAACTTGGGTTGGACGAGAATGCCTTTTTACAAGAGATGGTAGAAGGTATTTTGGGATGTAATTACCCAGTACCTGACAGAATGTTACATTTTAGTGAAGATGTGGTTAAAGCCTATATTTTACAACAAATGGGCGCTCAATATCTGGATCGTGATAATATCGATTTATTTGCCGTTGAAGGTGGCACAGCCGCCATGGCTTATATTTTTAATTCAATGAAAGAAAATGGCTTAATCCAAAAAGGCGATAAAATTGCCATTGGTGCGCCAATATTCACGCCTTATCTTGAAATTCCCGAACTCAATGACTATCAACTAGTTGAAGTGTTAATCAATTCTGATCCTAATGCAAATTGGCAGTATCCTGAGTCAGAATTGCGTAAATTAGAAGACCCAGCAATTAAAGCCTTTTTCGTTGTTAATCCATCTAACCCGCCATCAGTTAAAATTGATGATAAAAGTCTAAAAATTATTGCAGATATCGTTCAAAAACGTCCTGAATTGATTATTTTGACCGATGATGTTTATGGTACATTTGCCGATGACTTCCAATCTTTATTTGCGATATGCCCAAAAAATACCATTTTAGTTTATTCATTTTCGAAATATTTTGGTGCGACTGGTTGGCGTTTAGGTGTTATTGCCACTGCACGCGATAATGTCATCGACAAAACGATTAAAGCGTTACCAAGTAAAACCAAACAGATCTTAAATAAACGCTATAGCTCAATTGTTACTGATCCAGAAAATCTAAAATTTATTGATCGATTAGTGGCTGATAGTCGTGCGGTTGCACTAAACCATACAGCGGGTCTTTCAACACCACAACAAGTACAAATGGTTTTATTTGCATTATGCGAAATGATGGATAGCGATCAAAGTTATAAAACCGCTTTAAAATCACTAATCCGACGCCGTGCAGCATCACTTTATCAACATTTAGGTCTTAAACATCAAACAGATGAAAATAGTGTAGATTACTATACGCTAGTGGATCTTGAACATATTTGCCGAGAATTATATGACGATAAATTTGCTAAATGGATCCTCAAAAATAAAAATCCATCTGAAATGTTATTCAGAATTGCTGATGAAGCTGGTGTTGTATTATTACCAGGCAAAGGATTTGCTGTACAGCATCCTTCTGCTCGCGCCTCGTTAGCAAACTTAAATGAATATCAATATGCTGCAATTGGCTTATCAATGCGCAAATTGGCCGAGGAATATTATGCGGAATATAAAGCAAAAAATAAATAGCTAGATAGCTATACTAATAAACCCACACAAAAACCCTAGTTAATCTAGGGTTTTTATTTACTCAATAAAACGTTACGTCACTATCTATTATAAAAATAAATGCCATATAAAAATCAGTCAGAAAAGGTATTGATTTTATTTGAGTTTTTATTTCTTCTTTTGTAAAAGAATAAAGCCGTTTACCGAATAAAATTACAGTTTCAGAGGGCAACTCGATCAACGACTTTAGAGTTATACATTGTATCCATTTACTAGCAATAACAAATTGGTTTGTTGTTTTTATGGATTAACTTTAGGACCATAATTCCAACCTAACATATGTGGTGTGTATTGTTCAACATGACTATTTTCATCATATGGGGCATCCATATCATCTTCATCATCGCTATAAACACCAACAAAGTCTTTTAAATCACCTAGTTCCGGAATTGGAACTAATTGGTCAGTTGAAACTATGTCATCATTCTTAACATAAGTAATACGCCAAACTAAGTCTTTAGCTGCTTCACTTCCATATAAATCATCAGCCAATACTTCTAACGGTTTTAATAGGGTAGTGATATCACCACATAAATCAGTTTCAGCAACACAATAATTAACAGAAAGTAATCGATATACTTTTTTGCCAACAATATATCTTGTAACAGCTTGTTTAGTTTCTTTATATTCATCAATAATAATGACAAAACGGCCATCATCAATATCTGCTGAGTAAGTTAAATATTCAATACCATCGTTTAGAACTTCATGCTGTTTTTTAAATATAGGGGTTTCTTCTGTATTTGGGGCAGCAAATGTGGTTGCTGTAAAAAGTAAAGATAATGCAGTTACTAATTTTAATAGATTATTCATTGTTGTTTATTCCTATATTTTTTTAGAGCATGCTACTATAAATTAAACAGAATATAAATTTAAGATTAATTATCAAAATAAGCTAGAATTTCTAGCTATCCCATAAAAACAACATATTAGCTGATTATTTAAAAATAAATTCAACCAAAAGTTGGTCAGGAAAGGTATTGATTTTATTGAAATTTTTTGACTTGCTGTTTTAAAATGCAGATAGAAAATTATTTAAGCTGATTTGAATGAGAATAGTATATTAGATGATGTGCTGATAAAAAGTGATTAGTTGGTTTATCAGTTTCTAAATAATGCTTGGAGAAGATGGCGGAATCGCAGTCCGCTTTTTTTATGTCTAAAGAATGTTTATTTAGTCTTATTATAAAAAATTAAAATTTTAAAAATCATATTGATAATATGAAAATATGTATGATTTTGTTTAAGAGTGTATTATTAAAAATAACGATTAATGGTATACTAAATGGCATACTATAATTAAATGGAGTTGGTTTATGGCTAAATTATCGGACGCGAAAGCTCGCAATATTAAACCTGAAGATAAGCCGTTACTTCATGGTGCAGTAACTGGTTTGTCATTACATCCATCACTGTAAATACCCCAAACTTAGTACACAGCTCACGTAGAAAATCATGCTGCTTGTTTTAGTGTTTTATACTCAATCGGTGTCATGTTATTTAATGCCTCATGCGGTCTTTCGGTATTATAAATCGTTAACCATTCTTCGGTTATTCTCCTTGCTTGTGCTAAGTTGTTAAAAAGATATAAATCGAGTACTTCAGTACGATAGGTACGATTAAATCGTTCAATATAGCCATTTTGATAAGGACTACCGGGCTGGATATAATCAATGGCTATATCATGTGATTTAGCCCAGTTTATCTAAGTAACGGGTAATTCTTTCTGCTGGTAAGCTTAATGCAATATCAATACCTAACACCTCACGATTAAAGTCATTGATGACATTGAATGTCCTAAATCGCCATTGATTACGGCTACTATCGCTCATAAAATCCATTGACCAACATTCACCTTGTTTATTAGGAACCAATAGCTTTTCTGGTGTTTGTGGGGGGGTTAGCCCTAATATTAAGTTTCAACTCACAATACACCCGATACACCCGTTTATGGTTCCATTTATAGCAGAGCTTTCTGATACTATTAAAACATTTAGGAAAGCCCCAGCGTAAATGCCGGTCTGTGATAGCATTCAACACCTAAATAATCACTGAATCATCCAATAACTTAGGTTGATAATAGTAAGCACAACGGCTTAAGCCAACAATGGCATAACTCATAGCAATAGTAACTGAATGATTTTGTTGTAGTTGCTGTGCCCACGTTTTACGTGCCTTTGTGGGCACTAAAGCTTTTTTATGATTTCTTCCTGAAGCTGGGATTTTAAGCTCAGTTCGGTAAACATCTGCTTAAGCTTGCGGTTTTCAGCTTCCAGCTCCTTGAAGCGTTTGATATCCAAAGTTTCCATACCACCGTATTTATCTCGCCATTTATAGAAAGTTGAATTACCCATGCCATATTTACGGCACAGTCCTTTAATGGGAATACCTGCTTCAGCTTCTTTTAAAATAGCGACGATTTGATGTTCAGTCATTTTTTTCATAATTAAATCCCCTTTACTTTTATCATAGAGAATTTTCTACTTTTTTGCTGTACTATTTAGGGGGTGGTTACAGTATTTGATGAAAAATACAAAATAGTTCGAATATTTTTCGGTGAACGTTCTAAGTGTGGGTTGGTATGGATTAGTTTGGACGAGTATGGAATTAATAAAAAATAGAAAGCAAAAAAATCTACTAAAATCTTTAATAGTAAAGGTTAAAATGGATTTCTTTGGACAACTGTGGAATCTGCCACAAAAATAAATGGCGGAAGCGCAGAGATTCGAACTCTGGGAGGGTCGCCCCTCGCCGGTTTTCAAGACCGGTGCTTTCAACCGCTCAGCCACACTTCCGCAATGGCTGTGAATATTAAAGGAGACTTGCTTATTTGTAAATAGCTATTTTAAGATTTTTTATCGTTTGCTTTAAATTTCACCAAAATTTGTGGAATTTAGGTTATTGAGGGTGAATTCGCCATCAAAATTAGTGTTGGATCTTGATTAATTGAGTATAATACAACAAAAATTAAATCACGTACTTTAAAAAATGTTAGAACAGATAGAAACCGATGATAAAGGTTATTTAAGACATTGGCAGGACTGGACTGTTGAGTTGGTTCCTGAGTTGGCCGTCAAAGAGGGTATTGATTTGACGGATGCACATTGGGAAGTGATTTTATTTGTTCGCGATTTTTACTTAGAATATAAAACCTCGCCAGCTATACGTGCGTTAGTCAAAGCGATGGAAAAGAAATTTGGTGTAGAAAAAGGCAATAGTCGTTATTTGTATAAGTTATTTCCCGATGGTCCTGCTAAACAAGCGACTAAACTTGCAGGTTTACCAAAACCCGTTAAATGTATATAGATAAAGGATAATATTCAATTCATGATAAGATGGAAGCTCCCTTTATTACTATTGGTCGTGCTTGGTTATTTGCAGTATTCTTTATGGTATGGCAAAAATAATGTGTACGATTATCAAGATAATGTCGAAATGTTAATCAGTTTGCGTGCTGACAATGAAAAGTTAAAGGCTCGTAATGAACAAATGTTTGCTGAAATTAACGATTTACAACGTGGTTCTGAAGCTATTGAAGAGCGTGCGCGTAGTCATTTGGGTATGGTTAAACCTAATGAATATTTTTATCGTATTATAATTGATTCAGGCTTGAAAAAACGATAATGCATAATGTGAACCCCAATAATATCATCGCTATTGTGCCAGCAGCCGGAATTGGTAGTCGTATGAATAGCCAAGTTCCTAAACAGTATTTAAAAATCGATTCAAAGACGATTTTAGAACATACGTTAAATAAATTGTTAAGTCATGAGCAAATAAACAAAGTTATTGTTGTTATTAGTCCTGAAGATGACATATTTAATACCCTTTCGATCGCTTTACACGATAAGATTAACGTCACTTTAGGTGGCAAAACGCGAGCCGATTCGGTGTTAGCAGGGTTGCAATTGTTAAATGATGATCAATGGGCTTTAGTTCATGATGCAGCAAGACCTTGCGTTGATCATGATGATATTACTCGGTTAATCACAACGGTAATAAATAAAAAACAAGGTGGCCTATTAGCTACCCGTGTTAGTGATACAATAAAACGAGCGTATCAAGATAATGATACCGTTGTTGATTATTCTGAAGATCGTACTTATTTATGGGGGGCAGCAACGCCTCAACTGTTTAATGCAGGCGAATTAAAATCATGTTTGCAACAAGCGTTAGATCATCGTGTTGCCATCACGGATGAGGCTTCCGCCATTGAGTATTGTGGTGGGCATCCTTTATTGATCGAGTGCCGTCGAGATAACATAAAAATAACGCGCCCTGAAGATTTAGCATTGGCAACTTTTTATTTAACTAAGAAAACTCCAAATAGGTAAAAGTATGAGAATAGGTCATGGATTTGATGTGCATAAATTTGGTGGCGAAGGTCCTATTATCCTTGCTGGTGTAAAAATTCCTTATCAATATGGCCTTATTGCTCATTCTGATGGTGATGTTGTATTGCATGCAATAATTGATGCCTTGATTGGTGCATTAGCATTAGGGGATATTGGTAAGCTATTTCCTGACACGGATCCGAAATATAAAGGCATTGATAGTCGAATATTATTGAAAGAGGTATATACCCTTGTTCAAGCGAAAGGCTATGAATTAGTGAATTTGGATACCACTATCATTGCACAAGAACCAAAAATGCGACCGCATGTTGATCAAATGCGAGTGAATATTGCTGAAGATTTAAATGTTCATTTTGATCAAATTAGTGTCAAAGCGACAACGACTGAGCAGTTGGGCTTTACTGGGCGTAAAGAAGGTATTGCTTGTCAAGCGGTCGTGTTATTAAGCAAAAAGTTTAAAATAGATTAAATTTAAAAATAGGCAATACAGGTGTTAGCACAACTTAATTATTTATATGGAAAACCAACCACTACAGGGCAATATAAACAACAATACGAAGATTTTGTAGTCAAAGAAGATCTTGGTTTTGAACTGACTGGCGACGGTGAACATGTTTTAGTTTTTTTGCAAAAACGTGATTGTAATACAATTTTTGTAGCTGAGCAGTTGGCTAAGTATGTGGGTATTTCAGCAAAGCTAGTAAGTTATGCCGGACTGAAAGATCGCCAAGCTGTTACTGAGCAGTGGTTTAGTTTACATATGCCAGGTCAGCAAACGCCTGACTTTTCAGCATTTGATTTGGCTGGGTGTAACATATTAACAGTCACTCGGCATAATAAAAAATTAAAAGTTGGTGCTTTAAAGGGTAACTATTTTAAAATTATTTTAAAAGATTTAAGTGATCAATCTGAGATTGAATCTAAATTAACGTTAATCAAACAACATGGTGTGCCTAATTATTTTGGTGAGCAGCGTTTTGGTCGTGATGAGAATAATATTACTCAAGCCATAAAATGGGCCAGTGGTGAAATTTCGGTTAAAGATCGCAAAAAGCGTAGCTTTTATCTTTCAGCCGCACGAAGTGCGATTTTCAATGATATTGTCAGCCAACGAATTGCACAAAATTTGCATCAAACAGTGTTGGATGGTGATATATTACAATTAGCACAACGTGGTAGCTGGTTTGTTGCTCAACCTGATGAATTAACGGTATTACAGCAGCGTCTAGAAAATGCTGAGCTTAATATTACAGCTCCGCTGTTAGGAGATTCACCGCTTGGTACATCATATAAAGCGTTAGAATTTGAGCAAAAGTGTTTAGAAAATTGGTCTGAATTTAATGATCTATTTAAAAAAGAACGAGTTGAGACGGTAAGAAGATCATTATTGTTGCGAGCTGAGCAGCTTAATTGGCAATGGTTGGATAGTAGTACGCTTGAGCTTAATTTCTATTTGTCATCAGGTTGTTATGCGACAAGTGTGATTCGTGAATTAATAATAGGAAATGAATAGTCCAAATGCAAAGTTTAAAAATGCAGTCCTTAATTAAATTCCTGCGTCAACACGGAATAAAAGACGATCGTGTTTTAGATGCCATTGCTTCTATTCCCCGGGAGCATTTTGTTGATGAAGCACTTTCGCATCAAGCTTATGATAATCGACCGCTACCAATTGGTAGTGGCCAAACCATTTCTCAACCTTATATTGTTGCAAAGATGACCGAATTGTTGAAATTATCGCCTAATTCCAAAGTCCTCGAAATTGGCACAGGATCGGGGTATCAAACAGCTGTTTTGGCTAAGTTAGTTGATCATGTTTGTTCTGTAGAACGAATTAAAAGCCTACAGTGGAATACTAAACGCCGTTTAAAGCAGTTAGATATTCACAACATTTCAACACGTCATGGGGATGGTTGGTTAGGCTGGCCGGAGCGCGGACCATTTGATGGCATCATCGTGACTGCAGCAGCATCAGAAGTGCCGCTATGCTTGTTAGAACAATTGGCAGATAAAGGTCGATTAGTGATTCCTGTTGGCGAAAACAAACAAATTCTACAGTTAATTGAGCGTGATGGAGATAACTTCGTAACCAAAAATATGGGCGAGGTGATATTTGTGCCTTTGGTTAAAGGCGATATAGAATAGTTCGTACTTATCTAAAATAAAAAATAGAAAATAAAATACTTATTTTCTATTTTTTATACTGAAACATAATTTTTTGACAAATCTAGTATATCTATTCTTTCTGTTCAGAACGTTTCCATTCACAAATTCCATAAATGGCATTAAATAGGTAAATTAAGTACTGTGTTGCGATAATAATGTTGTCGGTATAAATATTTAACCCAATTACTAATACATTTAATATTACCCATAAATACCAGTTAAAAGAGTATCTCATCATTAATAATAACTGAGCAACTAAACCTAATCCAAAGATGAAACAATTAGTAATGAGTTGGTAGCTTGTATTGAATGAACCAATTTTATCGGTTAGATAAATATTGAGAAAGGCTGCAACAATCAGGAAGATGAGTGTATATAAAAATGCAGTTTCATTGAGTGAACGAACCTTAACATTTTTATCATTATCAAGGTTCTGTTTCCATGTAAATAAGCCATAGATATGCGAACAAAAGTAGTACAAAGGCGGTAATCCAGCACCAATATTGCCAACAAGGATATTCGCGCAACATTCTGCAACTGCGGCAAACATACCCAATACATTACCCATGTTTTTACGTTTAGCTAATAGAATGACGCATAATAGACCACAAAAAGCACCTATGTAGGAAGTTGTATAGCGTAAATTGAATTTAGTAAATGGATCAGTGTGTAAAAATGCCAATGTGACACATAATATACAAAAAAACGGATAGAATTTATTGCGTCCAATTAAAATAGTAATGTCGCTTAATTTATTCATAATTAATACTCTTTATCGTCAATAAGTTGGTTAACTAGTTCAATACAGCGCAAATAGCGCTCTTCGTAATCGGGTGAGTCAATTTGAATATAGTTGATATTATTTTTTTCTAAAATTGCGATTAGCAATTTTTGAAAATCTTTACGTTGTTTGGGACTGCCTAAATGGCGTAAACCATCGGCAACCCAAGGGGTATTGTTACCAAGCAAAATGACTAGATCGAAACGGTAGTTATTAATCATCGCTTGTAAAAAAGGGTGCTCTCTACCTTCATATTTTTTACAAAAAGCTTGTGTCGTGACAAAATCAGTATCAATAAAAGAGACTTTATTGGCATGTTTTATTGCAAAATCGATATATTGTGCATGACCTAAGGCAATTTTATCATAATCGGCATATTGCAAAGCTCGTTCATCTCCTCCAAGGTGTGAAAATACATAATCCCGACCATATTCCCAAGCACTGGTAGTATTAAATACATTAGCAAGCTTGTTAACTAAGGTTGATTTGCCACTTGATTCGCCGCCTAAAATAGCTACTGTTCGGACAAAAAACGGTCTGACTTCTGTTGGAATATATTGCCAATTTTTGAGTGGCGCTTGACGGATTTGTGTGCCACTGACTTGCATAAATTGTCGTTTTGGATCGATGAGCACGGTATTTAAATCAAATAGATCTTTATACATTGCAACATCTTGTGGTTCACTTGAGTAAACGCAATCAGGTTTTATTCCCTTTTCTTGAAACAGTTTTTTAACGCGTTCGCTCCACTCATGCCAACCATTTGGATAAGTTGGGATTCCATCTTCTTCTAATAATTCAATGTGGATATTTTTTTGATATTTAAATGTTTGCAGTAGCCAGCGAATCCTATCATTGATAGTGGGTTGACGAGACATGGCACTTTGTTCAAAGAGTGCCATGTCGCGGATTGTGTCGGAACACAGTACGACATATAGTTCATCAACTTGGCTAATTGCACGCTGAATAAGATAAATATGTCCTGTATGTAAAGGATAAAACTTTCCAAAGATAACACCGATTTTTTTGTCTTTGATGGGAGCTTCAATTTGTAAATATTGATGAAGAGATTGTAACTTTTGCGCGCTTGGGTTTTTGATTTTGTCATTGATAAGTTGACTTAGGTAACCTTTAGTCATTTTGCAAGCATCGGCTACGGTTTGTAATGACAAATTTTTTCGTTTGATTGTCTTCTTTAAATAACTGAAGCTATTCATGAAGCCCCCCTTATTTTTTGTTTTTTATTTTTAACAAAATATATATTATTTTACATTATTGTTCAATATATTAAACAAAAATATTTTGCTTTTAATCTAGTTATAATTTAATTTTATTCAAATGGTTAATGGAAAATCCTTAGTTTGAAAGGAACGGTATGAAAATTCAAAAGATAGTTTTTAATTGTGTTTGCAGATAATAATGTAATACTTAATAAGGTCATGATATTACCTCGTTATTTAGTAATAATATTTCACCAAAATATGCTTATACAATTGACGTAAAATGCCAAATAACTGCTTATTGTTGTTTATGATTAGTTACTAATGATTTTAAATAAACCTGTTTCACTTGATGATGCTAAATATGATGGCGCAAAATATAATAAAGAAACGGGTGAATTAACATGGCAATTTAAGCTCAATCTTAGTGAAAATAAAAATCTTACTTTAAGTTTCAAATTGGCTTATCTAAAAGACAAAGTTGACGATATAATTGGCTTATAAATAAATCAATAATAGAAATAGAGTATGTTAAACGAGTGGTTAAACCAATTTAAACAAGATAGCCAAGTTAGTTTGCTTGATATCCACTTAGCAGCGTTTTTAACCAATAGAGCGATGTTAAATAATGATATTATTGTTAAACGTTTTAGTTTTTTGGTTTTATCACTAAGTAGAGAGGTCAGAGCAGGGCATGTTTGTCTTGATCTGATACTCTTAAATTCCACAACGATTGAACCATCGCTCTGGTTAGCTTTAGGCTCGCCAAGTGAGCAAGATTGGAAGATCACGCTTGAACAAGCACGCCATAGTCAGGTTGTGAGTGATGGAACAAACTTCTCTCCCCTTGTCTTTATTGACAATAAACTCTATTTTCAAAGAATGTGGCTGGACGAAAAGAATGTAGCTCAATATTTCAATCATACCACCTTTAATGATCAACCAAGTTATTATCCTGATTTAAACGCTATATTAAATCAGCTTTTTACTCATCAAGAATCTCAGATTGATTGGCAAAAAGTCGCTGTTGCTGCGGCATTAACGCGCAAAGTCGCAATTATTTCAGGTGGACCGGGTACGGGTAAAACAACTACCGTTGCTAAGATCTTAGCAGGAATTTTGTTAACGAATCCTAATGCTCGAATTATGACGGCAGCCCCGACAGGAAAAGCTGCATCAAGGTTAACCGAATCACTAAGCCGAACAATAGAACAACTCGCTTTTATATCACTAAACCTAAAAGCAGAAGCGATCACCTTACACCGTTTACTAGGTGCAAAAGCAGACAACAGTTCATTTACGCATAACAAAAATAATCCATTACATATTGATGTGTTAGTTATTGATGAAGCATCAATGGTTGATCTAAATATGATGGCAAGAGTAATAGAAGCGTTACCAACATCTGCCCGTTTAATCTTATTAGGTGATAAAGATCAGCTTTCATCTGTTGAAGCTGGGGCAGTATTTGGTGATCTTTGTACTTTTATTACTCATGGTTATAGTCAACCGCGCGCAAAAGAGCTAAGCCAATTAACGGGTTATGTTGTGCCTGCTTGCGAACAAACAGCTACAATTACTGACAGTATTTGCTTATTACAAAAGAGTTACCGTTTTAACGAGTCATCGGGTATCGGCTTGTTGGCTAATGCAGTGAAAGAAGGGAGATCTAGTGCGGTTAAACAGTTATTAACAGATGAGTCACTAAACGATATCCAATATCATCTACTATCATCTCAACAAGCTTATTATGGTGTATTACAAGACAGCATTCACCATTATAAACATTACTTACATGTTATTAAGCAACAAGGTACTAGCAACATTGCCGCAGTCTTAGCTAAATTTGCTGAATATCGCTTGCTTTGTGCTGTTAGAGAAGGGCATTTTGGTATAGAAGGTTTAAACAAACAAATTGAATTATTATTAGCGAAAAACCAATTGATTCATGTAAGAAACAAAGAAACGTGGTATGTAGGGCGGCCTATTATGATTTTGCGTAATAGCACTTCATTAGGGCTTTATAATGGTGATATTGGCATTACATTAATGGCCGAACACGATAGTTCAAAATTACGTGTATATTTCCCTTTTGCTGATGGTTCGATTAAAGGATTTTCACCGTTTCGATTACCTGAGCATGAAACGGCTTACGCCATGACTATCCATAAATCACAAGGTTCAGAGTTTGATCATGTGAATATTATCCTGCCAACTGATTATTCTCCGTTACTAAATCGTTCATTGCTTTATACTGCCATTACTCGTGCTAAAAAAACGGTTTCCATTTATGCCACTGAACCAATTTTATTACAAGCTATTAAATCACAAACTCAGAGGCATAGTGGTTTAGTCAGTTTATTGCAAAATAATGGCTAAGTTCATTCCGTTAAGCGTATTAAAACTGATTATTTTATAAGATGGTGTGATAAGTCGAGGAACAAATAATAAAACAGGGCGATGAGCCCTGCAATAATGAAATTAATGGATAATCTTCGCTAAGAAGTCTTTAGCGCGATCGGATTGTGGATTTGTGAAGAATTGCTCTTTTGACGTATCTTCAATAATTTCTCCTGCATCCATAAAGATAACACGATTTGCCACTTTTCGCGCAAAACCCATTTCATGGGTAACAACCATCATTGTCATACCTTCATAAGCTAGCTCAACCATTACGTCTAATACTTCATTCACCATTTCAGGATCAAGTGCTGAGGTTGGTTCGTCAAACAACATTACAATCGGATCCATACATAATGCGCGCGCAATAGCAACACGTTGTTGTTGACCGCCAGAAAGCTGTGCCGGGTATTTATTTGCATGAGCAAGTAACCCAACACGCTCTAAAAGGCTAAGCGCTTTTTCGCGAGCTTCATCATCTGTTCGGCCTAACACTTTAATTTGTGCAAGGGTGAGATTTTTTAAAATAGTTAAATGTGGGAATAATTCAAAATGTTGAAATACCATACCCACTTTAGAGCGTAACTTTGCTAAGTTAGTCGCTTTACTTGTAACTTCAGTTCCATCAATAATAATTTTGCCTTTTTGTACAGGCTCTAAACAATTTACTGTTTTTATCAAAGTTGATTTACCTGAACCTGAAGGACCACAAACCACCACAACTTCGCCTTTACCGACTCGAGTTGTACAGTTTTTTAATACTTGAAATTGTCCATACCATTTTGATACATTTTCTAAGGAGATCATCGATTTATCCCTTTCTTAAAATAATTAACTAAACGTGAAGCAGTAAAACAAATTACAAAATAACTTGCTGCTGCAAAAATAATCATTGAATATTCATCAGTACCACCTCGTGCTTTACCAATTTGCGTTACGCTTGCGCCAAATAGATCAATCAAGCCCATAACATATACTAAAGAGGTATCCTGAAATAAAATAATACCTTGTGTCAATAACAATGGCACCATAGATCTAAAAGCTTGCGGTAAAATAATTAAACGCATTGCTTGGCTTTTGGTCATACCCAATGCATAAGCTGCATGATATTGACCTTTAGCAACAGCATTAATACCCGCACGAATAATTTCAGAATAATATGCGGCTTCGAAAAGAGCAAAAGCTATTATCGCCGATGCAATGTTCACGTTAGCATTACGAGGCAAATTAAAGATATGTATAATGACCTGAGGTAGTGCTAAATAGAACCATAATAATACTAATAATAGTGGAATAGAGCGAAATAAATTAACATAGTTTTTAGCAAAAAAGTTAAGTAATTTATTATTTGATAAACGCATTAAAGCTAGTGCTGTACCCCATACAATACCAAAAACAACAGCTGTGAAAGTGATTTGCACTGTTAACCATAAACCATCAATTAGTACAGGATAAATATTTTCATCTGATACCAATGGAGGTATATTTACAATCCAATTATATAATTGTGTATTTGTAATCCAATCAATTAAATACATATTACCCTCCATGACTCATGTTAGGTAAGCGAGTGTATTTTTCAACAATTCGCATCACAGTAATTACCACATAGTTAATCAACATAAAGGCAATAGTAACACCCAACAAAATTTCAACAATGCTATTGGTAGACTCATTGATACGATCAATTTGACCAATCAAATCAATTAACCCAATTGTTGAAGCAACTGATGAGTTTTTAATAATGTTGGTCATTTCTGATGTTAATGGTGGAATAATACGTCGATAAGCGTTTGGTAATAAAACATACATATAAGCTTGTCGATTAGTTAAACCAAGAGCAATAGCGGCATAGCGCTGACTCTTGGGTAACGTTTGAATGCCAGTTCTAACTTGTTCAGCAATACGAGCTGAAGTAAACAACCCTAGCGCTATTGCGGCAGTGATAAATGCACTTACATTAGGTGATAAGTCAGATATAAACCAAATTTTTAAACGACCACTTAATATTACTGGCAGTATCATATACCACAAGAACATTTGCACTAGTAATGGAATATTACGAAATAGTTGAATATAACCTGCTGCAAAATTATTTAAAAACTTATTGTCTAAAGTTCTACATATTCCCACAAGAGATCCTAGCACAAAAGCGATGATCCACGCAGTAACTGCTAATGAAACAGTCACAAGAACTCCATCTAATAGCCAATTTAAGTAAATACCATCACCGTAAGGGGTGGGTTGAAAAAATAACATCCAATTAAAACTCATTATGGAGTCTAAAAAACTCCACGATAAAGCTGTAATAGGTTCAAAAGATAATGTCCAATTAAAACTCATAATATATTTAATTCGCTAAATTAGATTATGTACTAAATGCGAAAGCATTTAGTACATTGGATTAGAAAGAATAAGAGAAAGTATTAATCTAATGCTTTATCATTAGGATTGGCAAATAGCTCAACCATTTTTGGTGAAATTTCAAGACTCATATTTGCGCCTTTTGGCGGAACAGGTTGAGTAAACCATTTGTTATAGGATTCTAAAGCCTTTCCTGATTTTTGCGCATCAGCAATTGTCTTGTCCATCAATTGTTTAAATTGAGTATCGTCTTTTCTCAACATACAACCATAAGCTTCATAAGAAAGCGGTTCACCAACAATTTTCCATTCAGCAGGATTAATTGCACGAGAACGTTCGCCTGCAAGTAGCGCGTCATCCATTAAAAATGCTGCAGCTCGACCTGTTTCTAACGCTTTAAATGCATCACCATGATCTTTTGGTGTAATAATACGAATACCTAAGTTATTTTTATTATTGATTTGATTTAAACGGATTTCAGAAGTTGTACCTGCTGTCGTTACTACATTTTTACCTTTTAGATCTTCGATACTATTGATATTGCTATCCGCTTTAACTAGGAAGCGCGTACCAACAATAAAAATACTGTCTGAAAAAGCAACTGTTTTTTGGCGTTCAAGATTATTAGTTGTTGAACCACATTCGAAATCATAGGTATAGTTGTTAAGTAGTTGAATACGAGTCTTAGAAGTAACTGGTAAATATTTTACCTTAAGATCAGGTAAGTTTAATTCTTTTTTAACCGCATCAACGATTAAATTAGTATAATCTTGTGAATAACCAATAACTTCTTGTTTTTCACCATAATAGGAAAATGGAATCGAAGATTCTCGATGACCAACAACAATAACACCTGTATCTTTAATTTTGGCTAATGTACCGCTTAGTTCTTCTGCTACAGCCGAACCAGCCATTAACCCTAACATTGCAAATGATAGTACTAATTTGGTTAATTTTGTCTTTTTGTTCATACTCATCTCCTACTGTGTAATCTGTATCATATTAAATATATTTAATATTTTTACAAAGGGCATATATTATAACTTATTTTTTTGTATAAAAGTACTTTTACTGTTTATTTATCTATATCGGAGCTATATGAAATCAGCAATCAGCGTGTTTTTGCTAATAATTGATTCCATTAAAAGTTCTTAAGCCCAATTATATTTAAGCAATAATTATGCCAGTATCATAAATTATGAACGTCTTTTTATCAAAAGTGAGATAAACATCAATGCCATAATGATAAAATAAGGAACATTTCCCCATCTTGCATAAGGCGTTAGCCCAGTTGTGGGGGAAAAAGACGCCGATAAAACACCTGTTTCAAATTGAGGCAATTGTTTAATAATATTTCCATGCTGATCAATAATTGCGGTAATGCCTGTATTGGTACTACGAATTAACGGCCGACCAAACTCAAGCGCTCTCGCTTGCGCCATCTGTAAATGTTGCTTAGGACCAATGCTATTACCAAACCATGCATCATTTGACACCGTCAATAAAAAATCGCTATCAGGAGTAAATTTTTGTCGCATTAAATCTGACAAAATAATTTCATAACAAATAGCAGGCGTAAATTTAAAGCCTTTTATTTCGAGTTGTGGTTGTTTTGCTTCGCCAGATTTCATTGATGACATAGGAACGTTAAGTAATTCCGCAATTGGTTCAAGTACTGATTCTAGTGGCGTAAATTCACCAAAAGGTACTAAATGGTGTTTTTGATAACGATTCGTTGTAGGGTATTGATAGGGTTCCTTTTCGCCCAATACCAATAGTGTATTATAGATATCACCATTGGATTGATAACCGTTTTCACCAAAACGATAATCAATAATACCGACAGCGATTTCAGCATTATGGGATCTGGCTTCGTTGTCAAGATATTGTAAAAATGATTGCTGATTAATTTCGTAATCGGTGATGCTAGCTTCTGACCATATAATGATTTTATTTTCTTCTAGGCTATCTTGAGTGAGTTTAGCATAGGTTTGTAACGTATTATTCAGTTGCTCTCTTGTCCAACGAACTGACTGCGAAATATTGCCTTGAATTAAAGCAAAATTAGCTGAACGCGTATTATCTACCGTTGTCCAATCGATATGGTTGAATGAAATTGGTGCAAAAAAGATCGCAAGCAGTGCAAAAAATGCACCAAAAGTGTGCCTTTTGGGCACTTTTGTGCTAGTGGCCTTTATACCATAAATCAATAAACCACATAACAGCACTAAAAGCAGATTAACACCATCGATCCCAATTACAGGAAAATAAGCATGTAAAGGGCTATCTATTTGGCTATATCCCAATTGCAACCAAGCAAACCCTGTTAAAATATAGCCACGTAAAAATTCGGTGATTTGCCAAAAAATTGGCGCCACAAGTACAAGCTGTTTAAATGAAAATTGCGGAGCAAACCGATTGGCCATTCTTAATAAGAAAGCAAATAGCATAGGGTAGAGCGACAAATAGAGAATTAAAAGCCCCAAAATAATCACAGCTACAAAAGGCGGTAATTCCCCATACTGCTTAATACTGATATAGACCCAGTGAATCCCAGCCGAAAAGTAGCCAACCCCCCAACTTAATCCAAGCAACATGGCCTGTTTTTTTGATTTATCGGCTATAAGCCATAACAGCCCCGTAAACGACACAAAGGCTAAAGGCCAAATATGAAAAGGGGCATAGCTAAATACCGCTATACCACCAAAAAATAGGCTCAATAATATGTGTTTAAACATTGTCAGGTAACTCTAAATTAGGCACTGTTGCCCCTTCTGGAATTGTCACATGGAGTTGAATAATGCGCCGACGATCGGCAATGGTAACTTTAAATTGATAACCATCAATGGTGATGCTTTCGCCACGTAAAGGTAACCGCCCAAAATGTTGCATGACTAGTCCACCGATAGTATCCATTTCATCATCACTAAAATGAGTGGCAAAAATGTCATTGAAATCCTCGACTGGTGTCAGTGCTCGAACGGTATAAACCGAAGGAGACAAGCGACGGATATCGCGATCTTCAACCTCGTCATATTCATCTTCAATATCGCCTACTATCAGCTCTAAAATATCTTCGATAGTTACAAGTCCCGACACACCACCAAATTCATCAATAGCCATCGCCATATGATAACGCTGCATGCGAAACTCTTTTAACATATGATCGACGCGCTTACTTTCAGGCACAACAACAGTAGGTCTAAGGATTTTTTTAAGATCAAAATTATCCACACCTTGGCGAATAAAAATCAACAGATCTTTTGCTAACAAAATCCCTTCAATGTGGTCTCTATCTTCACTAATAACTGGATAACGGGAATGTCCATGTTCAGAAATAATATCTAAACACTGATCAAGAGAGTAATTATCTTTAATGGTAACAATTTGAGAGCGAGGGATCATAATATCACGAATGCGTTGCTCGGCAATATCCATGACGCCTTCAATCATATCAAGCGTATCTGGATCGATAAGCTCGTTTTCTTCGGCTTCGCGGATCACTTCGATCAGTTCTTCTTTATCTTTTGGCTCTGAATTAAATAATTGACTTAACCATAATGCAAACCCTTTTTTAGGTCTCCGGTGATTATCATCACTCATTTGTACTCTTCCTTTCTTGCTTTATTATTAATGTAATATTTCTTACTTAGTGTACTAAATTTGTCTACTAAATGATCTTACAAAATAGCATAAAATCAAACGGTTCATCATACACTTTTATTCATCAATGGGTTGATAAGGATCTTCAAACCCCAGTTGCTGCATAATATCGATTTCGATATTTTCCATTTCTTCGGCTTCGTCGTCAAGAATATGATCATAACCGAGTAAATGCAAACAGCCATGTACAATCATATGCGCCCAGTGCGAAGTTAATGATTTATGTTGCTGCTTGGCTTCGGCTTCGACAACTTGTTTACAAATGATAAGATCGCCCAATAAAGGAACATCAATCTCAATGGGTGATTCAAATGGAAAAGATAACACATTGGTTGGTTTATCTTTATGACGATAAGTATTATTTAATTGTTGACTTTCTTGCTCATCAACAATACGGATAGTCAGTTCAGCATTATCCACAAATTGCGGCAAAATAACCTCTAACCATTGCAAAATTTGCGCTTCGGCTGGTAAATTTTGGTTATCTTCTGTAGCAATTTGTAAATCTAAAATAATTGCGCTCATTTTATTTTGTTTACCTTACTTTATTATTCACGGTGATAAGGATGATTTGTGGTTAAACTCCACGCACGGTAAAGGCTTTCAGCCACAATGACACGCACTAAAGGATGGGGAAGAGTAAGTGGCGATAGTGACCAACTCTGCTCAGCCGCCGCTTTGCAAGCAGGTGATAAACCTTCTGGTCCACCAATTAACAAACTCACATCGCGTCCGTCGACTTTCCAGCGTTCTAATTGTTCAGCTAAATTATGTGTTGTGTATGGTTTACCGGGAATATCAAGTGTCACAATACGATTACTTTTACCGCAGGCATTTAACATCAATTCGCCTTCTTTATCTAAAATTCGCACAATATCGGCATTTTTAGTACGCTTACCAGCGGGTATTTCAACAAGCTCTAACGGCATATCCTTAGGAAAGCGTGCACGATAATCATCAAAAGCAGTGGTGACCCAACTTGGCATCTTCGTACCAACAGCAATCAGCTGAATCTTCACGCCATTAACTCCAAAGCTTCTCTAGTTCGTAAAGCTGACGACTCTCTTCTTGCATGATATGCACAATCACTGAATCCATATCAACCACAACCCAATCGGCATCGCTCTTACCCTCGCTACCTAACACTAAATGACCCTGTTTTTTGGCTTCGTCAAGCAAGTGATTAGCAATAGACGAAACATGACGGTTTGAAGTGCCCGTACAAATAATCATATAATCAGTAATACTCGACTTACCACGGACATCAAGGGTAACAATATCTTTGCCTTTTAAATCATCAATCTTATCAATAATAAAATCTTGTAACGACTGCTGCAAAATAAACTCTCTATGATTAAAAAATAAAGCGCTAGTATATCACGAATTTATAAAATAGCGGTGATGATAACTTACACATATTTTTATTGATTATTGGGATTGTTTTTTCTTTTCTTTTTTTGCTAATCTATCTTCACGCATTTTTTTTATCTGTTCTTTTCTGTTTTTCTTTATTTGGTCTCTTTTCAATTTTTTTTGATTATTTATCGTTAAACGTTCCTCTTTTTTTATTTTATCTTCTACTGTGTCTTTTATTGCTTTTTTTGTTGTATTTTCTGCTTTTGGCTTTTTTTCTCTATATATGCTAAGTGCAGCTAGCACCTCTGTTAACGACGATATAACTACAAAGAATAAAAGTCCTAAAAATAAACCTAATAAAGATGGGTATATTGGATTGTAATTGTGACTAATACGCGGATAGATTCTAACTGTTGCTGCCTCTGCAAAATTAGTATTAAATAAAAAAAGTAAGAAAAATATCGCTTTCATAATACATGCAAACTAACTGAGTAATTTTCAGTTATTTCATTTTATAAAAATAGATAAATGTTAAAGGAAATTTGAACAAGAAAAAAGACCTTATTTTAAGGTAAAAATTTTTTAGAAAAGTCATAAACCAGCAAAACCACAAATTCTCCAAACAACCCAACCAATCCCAACCAAAAAGTCGTCAGAAAAGGTATTGATTTTATTAAAGTTTCTATTTGGTGTTTTTTGTTTAAAAACCACCACCAAATCCACCTTTTACCCCATTGAAACGACCCGATCAAACAACGGATTATCCGTCAAACGATGCGTAACCATCAACAGAGTTTTACCTCTACAAGTTTGTTTAATTAATTGAATAATTTGTTGTTCGGTTTGCTGGTCAAGGCTTTCTGTTGGTTCGTCCATTAAAATTAATGGTGAATTGTGGAGCAATGCCCTTGCTATGCCAATACGGCGGATTTCGCCTCCTGATAGTGAGCGCCCGCCTTGCCCAAGCGGTAACTCTAGCCCGTGCTCAGTACTGAGTAGTTTGTCGAGCTCGACTTGATGTAATACTGTTGTGAGTTGCTCGTCGGTTGCTTGTTCATTACCAATTAATAAATTTTGCCGTAGGCTATCACTAAAAATAGTAATCACTTGCGGGACAACGGCGATCGCTTGGCGAAGTGTAGGTTCATCAAGTTGATTGATTGGGGTGTCGTTAATAAAAATCTCTCCTGAATTGGGGTCCCAACAGCGGTTGATCAAACTTAATAAAGTCGATTTACCGCAACCTGTTTTGCCAATTAGGCCAATGTGTTCGCCAGCTTTGACTGTTAGGGAAAAATCGGTCAATACTGCAAAAGGTTGATTTGGATAGCTAAAATTGATGTTATTTAACTGTAAGTTAGCCGATTTTAAGTCAATAATTTGTCCTTGTGCTTTAAATTGTATATCAGGCTGTTGATTAAAAATGGCGGTAGTGCGAGCGGCCGATGTAAGTACTTGCCCTAAAAAGATAAATGCACCGGGTATAGGCATGAGTATTTCAGCACTGGCAAGGCTGACAAAGACAAATAACGCGACTAAAGGCGATAGCGTGTATTGTGTGATTAGCCATAGCACTAATAATGTTAAAAAACCTGCAATTAGCAAGACAAGCGCACTTGATAGTGCCATTAATGTCGATTGGCGTTGTTGATTGTAAAGCCAATTTGATTCGAGTTCATCCAGTTTTGCGCGATAGCGTGATTGTGCATTAAATAGGGTGAGTTCGGCTTGTCCTTGTAGGTAGTTGATTAATTGTAATCGATATTCGTTTTGTTGTTGTGCCAGTGTTGTTCCTAGTTGTTTGCCAGCTTGATAAAAGATGACCGGTACTACAAGCAAGGTAGAAGTTAGAATGACGCCGATGATTAATGCAATCGGTAAGTTGATACTTGCTAACCCAATAAATAACACGCCAATAGTTATAAGTGCAGTGACAATAGGCGAAAACAACTTTAGATATAAGTGATCAAGCGCATCAATATCGACAATAAAGCGATTAAGCAAGTCGGCTTTTTGGTATTGTGCCAGTTGGTTGGTGCTAAGTGGTAGTATTTTTTTAAACGCTAGAGTTCTTAAATAAGCAAGCAATTTAAAGGTGGTATTGTGGTCAACCAAGCGCTCCATGTAACGCGCAGCGGTTCGTGTTATTGCCGCTGCGCGCACGCCTGCTGCAGGTAACATATAGTTAAATGTATATAACCCTGCTGCACCAGCCACAGCAGTAGACGCTAAAAACCACCCTGATAATGATAGTAAAAATACACTGGCAAATAGGGTTAAGATGGATAGCGATAATCCCAACATAATCTGCCAAAAATAGTGTTTATAGAGTGCAATATATGGGCGTAATGTGGTTAGCATGAACTCTCCTTGTTATGGCAGTATAGTTCCCCTTTTGATAGTTGCCATATTTGGTCAAAATGTTGCATATCGTCATTTTGATGGGTGATGGTGATGCTATTGGTTGCAATATTTTGTTGATCTAAGTTTTGTATGGTTTGTTTGTCTAAACTTGCTGTTGGTTCATCAAGGATGAGTAATTGGCAAGGTTTTAACATGGCACGAGCTAATGCGATTCGCTGGGCTTGTCCTACTGATAATCTGACGGCATCTTCACCAACAGGGGTATCTAAACCCGCGGGTAATTTGGCGATAACTTCGGTCAATTGTGCTTGACGTATGACGGTTTGAAGTTCTTGCTGTGTGGCATTTTGTTTGCCAAGTAAAATGTTGTCGCGCACTGAGCCATTAATTAAGTACGGGTTTTGTCCGATCCAACTAATTTGTTGTTGCCATGTTTTGATATCTATCTGGTTGAATTCGATACCGTTAATTTTGAGCGAGCCTTGGTAAGGTAAAAAACCCAGTAACACTTGCATTAACGAGCTTTTTCCCTCGCCACTTGTGCCAATAAGTGCCAATTTAAAAGGGGCATGTAATGAAAATGACAACGGCCCGACAATAGGTTTTCCTTCGTTTGATATGACAATTAAGTTGTTGGCTTCAATTGTTTGTATCGCTTGATTAAATGGGGTATTGGCTGGTGTTATGTCGGTGTGTTGTTGTGGTGATTTTTGGGTTAAGAACGTTTCGATATTATCGGCTGCGGCAATGGCTTCAGCTTTGGCGTGGTAATAAGTGCCCAGATCGCGTAAGGGTTGAAAATACTCAGGAGCTAAGATGAGCGCAAAAAAACCAGCAAATAAGGTGACTGTGCCATTGTATGAGCCAAAGTTAAATTCACCTAAATACGAAAAGCCAAAATAAACCGCCACAATAGCGATCGAAATAGAAGTAAAAAACTCCAATACCGCTGAAGACAAAAACGCGACTTTTAGAACTTGCATGGTTTTAATTCGAAAATCCTCAGACGCGCGGGCGATTTCGTTGGTCTGTTTTTCGCCTTGGTTGAATAGTCGAATGGTATTAAGACCCTTTAAACGATCCAAAAAGTGGCCGCTTAAATAGGATAGGGCTTTAAAATGACGGCGGTTAATATCCGCAGCGCCCATCCCGACTAAGATCATAAAGATAGGAATGAGTGGCGCAGTGCAAAGCAAAATAGCTGCAGCAGCCCAGTTAAATGGGAAGATCGCAATACAAATTAATACTGGTGCCATACTTGCTAGTCGCATTTGTGGCAAGTAGCGGGCAAAAAAGTCATGTAATTTGTCGACTTGTTCTATCAACAAGGTGCTCCATGCACCAGTGGTGCTTTGATTTAAATAGGATGGACCATGTAATTCAAGTTGGTTAATTAATTGGCACCGAATTTGCTGGCGGACTTTTTTGCCTATGGCAAAGTTGATCTTTTCGCGTAGATAGATTAAACCAGCTCGAGCGAGTAGTACCGCAATTAATGCGCCAAAAAAAGGAAAAATATCCACAAAATGTTGTTGTTCAACAATGATTCTTTGTAAAATTATTGCAAGCAATCCTGCTTGGATAATGATTAATACCGTTAAAATAAAGCCAGTTAAAACTGAAGCTCGCAAATTAGCTTTATGCTTTTTTGCATGCTGTTTTAACCAGCCAAGTAGATAGATCTGGCGTTTTTTATCTAGTGACATAAAGATTTTTACTACTTATTTTAAGTTATCCAAATAGTGTTCAGCATCTAAAGCCGCCATACAGCCTGTACCGGCTGACGTGATTGCTTGACGATAGACATGATCCATTACATCACCAGCAGCAAAAATTCCCTCGACACTGGTTTGAGTGGCGTTGCCTTGCGTGCCTGATTGTACTTTGATATAACCACCATTTAGTTCAAGTTGACCTTCAAAGATAGTGGTATTTGGTTTGTGACCAATTGCGATAAATACGCCTAAAACAGATAATTGTTCGGTCATATTGGGATCTTGTGTACTGCGAATTCTAACGCCAGTCACGCCCATATTATCGCCTAATACTTCGTCGATAACGCGATGCGTATGTAAGATAACTTTGCCTTCCTTAATTTTTTGATCCAAACGGTCCATTAATATTTTTTCAGCTCTAAAGCTATCTCGACGGTGAATTAAATGAACTTCGCTAGCTATATTGGCTAAATACAACGTTTCTTCAACCGCGGTATTGCCACCACCCACTACGGCAACTTTTTGGTTGCGATAGAAAAAACCATCACAGGTTGCACAAGCAGATACGCCTTTGCTTTTGAATGCTTCTTCTGACGGTAAACCTAGGTATTGTGCTGATGCACCAGTTGCAATAATAAGGGCATCACAACTATATTCCGTCTCACTACCAAAAAGTTTATAAGGCTTAGAACTAAAATCAACACGATCGATCTGATCTAAAATAATTTCAGTATTGAATCTTTCGGCATGTTCTTTCATTTTGACCATTAATTCTGGTCCCGTTAAATCGGGTGCACCAGCTGGCCAGTTTTCAAGATCCGTGGTTGTTGTTAGTTGTCCACCTTGTTGCATTCCAGTAATTAACACGGGCGAAAGGTTAGCGCGTGCAGCATAAACCGCTGCAGTATAACCTGCAGGACCAGAACCGAGTATCAATAAACGTGCATGTTTGGTTTTCATTTTAAATCCTTATTTATTTTCAACTTTGCCTATTTTAGACAAAACTGGCGCAATTTATGGCAGTAAGTCTAACATTATCAATCTTTGTCGTGCAAAAAAATTGGTTATTGTAGCAATAGGTAATGACAATAGGCTTTTTTAACGTTAAATAATCGGATTATCTTTTCCTTTTCAGTTCTTTTAAAATTAATTGTGATTTTTAAAACGATATTGTTTTTTGTTTTTGCTTTATTGCATTTAAAATACGCCCCTTTGTTATTCTGAAATTCCTTTTTCTATTATTTGATAATGTAGTTTTGATTATCGATTTATTTGACATCCTAACAAAACGGGGGAGATGCTATGAATAATCCTTCAAAAGAAAGTGTAGAAGCAGTACTTACAAAAATTAATTGGGCGCAAGAGATTTTAAATTCGGTACAACAAAATGTCAGCGATCCTCAGATTGGTAATATTTTATCTGGAATTGCTTTTATTATAGACTCAGCCTCAGCTGATGCCGAAGCACTCTATCAATCAATTGAATAATAACTTTGCCTATTTTTTTATTTATATCTACCTTCATTCGCTATGTAGCGATTGAAGGTAGCAAGTTGCTATATCTGTTTAGTGATTATCAGTAAGGTACGTCGTTAAATCAGCAAGTGGCCAACGAACATGCGCTGCTGGTTCATTGATTCGATAACCAAAAGCTAAACAAAGCCCTACACCAAATGACTCTTTACCAATTTGTGGAATATGTTTTTCTAGCATTTTTATCACTTTATCGTGGTCGAATCCACCAATAGCACATGAATCAATACCGCGAAATGCCGCAGCAGTCATCATATTGGCACAAGCGATGTAATTTTGCATTTCTGACCAGTGATTGATTGTTAAGCCATCAGCAAGCCCTTGTTCGCAAAAATTAATAAATGCTTGGCAGGCAATATCAATAGACGTTTGATTATTTGGATCGGGTAAAGTGCGCGCAATTGCTCGTCGTAAATAATCGCTCTGTAATGTAAAATTATTCGCTTTTCGATAAAGCACAATCACAAAATGTGAACAACTGGTGACTTGTTCTTGATTGTAGCAAACATTACGTAATTCTGCTTTTATTTTGCTGCTATCAACAACCACAAAATGCCATGGTTCCATGCCAAATGATGAAGGAGATTGTCGACCTGCTTCTAAAATGTATTGAATATCATCATTTGTAATTTTTTTTGTGTCATCAAATTTTTTACATGCATGTCTAAAGTCGAATGCTTGGGTTAACTTATCCATATTTTCTCCTAAGATTTGATATTCCATGGGGCAACTTTAAATAATAATAGCATACCTGGAATGGCAAGAATAAAACATAAACCAAAAAAGTTTGTCCATCCTAAATGTGAAGTTAAAACACCGGACATTGAATTTATTAGTGTTCTTGGTATAGCTGAAAAACTAGTTAATAGCGCAAATTGTGTTGCGGTAAATAATGGGCTAGTTTTTTTCGCTATAAAAGTGACTAATGCTGCTGCGCCCATTCCGACACCAATAGATTCAAAGCTAATTACAGTCGCCAATATGATAAGTTGAGTGTAATTAATCGTTAAAAAAGGTCCTTCATAAGATAAAAAAGCAAAACCTAAAATAGAAAACATTTGCACAAAACCTGATATCCATAATGAACGGTTGATGCCATATTTTGAAATAATAAAACCACCCAAAAGAGCTCCAAATAAACTTGGCCAGACCATCGCATTTTTAGCTACAGTTCCTATATGTTTCATTTCAAAATTCATATCTAAATAAAAAGGTGTTGCCAAAGATGTAGCAAGGCTATCACCAAGCTTATAAAATGAAATAAAAGCAATAATAAATAAAGTGTTACGAAATGATTGTCGATGAACGAATTCATTTATTGATTGTTTGAAAATAGATTTATCTGGATGAATTACACTGATATGTGACGGCTCTTTTAAGCTTATTGTAATGAGTAGCATTGGCACAATAAATGCGGCAGTGAATGCGAATACTTCCATCCATGATAGATAATCAGCAAGAAAAAGCGATAATCCTCCAGGAATGAATCCTGATATTCGATAAATATTAATGTGTATACTATTTCCGCTGCCAAGTTCGTTATCGCTCAAAATTTCTCTTCTATAAGCATCAATTGCGATATCTTGAGTTGCAGAAATAAAAGCAGTTAATAAGCTTAAAATAACAACTATTTCGATGTTATTTTTGGGAGTTAAAAAACCATACATAGGCATGATAATTAAGAGCCCGATCTGAGTAAAAAACAACCAACCTTTACGATATCCTAGTGAGAAAGGTGATAACTTATCTAATAATGGTGACCAGAGAAATTTACATAAGTAAGGAATTTGAGTTAATGCAAATGCGCCAATTGTTTTTATGTCTACACCGCCAATTTTTAGCCAAGCGGGAATTAATTGGACGATAAAGAAAAAAGGAAGTCCAGAGCAAAAACCTGTATAGATGCACAACAACATTTTTCTATTAAAAAAAGCATGAGCTAATACTTTATTCATTATTTAACTTTATTGGTTAGTTTTTTTACAAAGTGCTATCATAGCACACAACATTAAAAAATAATGCTACAAGCCAAGATAAACCATTACCTAAAATCATTTTTTCAAGATACCAAAAGTGATACTGAATCTATATATTTTAGTATAAAGATTAATGCCAACAACTAGTTAAAAAAATTAACTATTTACCATGAAAAGGGGTCAAGTAATATGAAAAGTTCTATTAAAGTTGCTGTTTTTAGCAGTAAACATTATGACAAAGAACATTTAGACATCGCGAATAAAAGATTTGGTTTTGATATCGAATATTATGAGCATAAATTAAGTCATAAAACAGTTGTTACTGCCCAAGGTTATAATGCGGTTTGTGCATTTGTTAATGATGAAGTAGATAAAAAAGTGCTACAAAAATTAGCAGGCTATGGCATTAAAATTTTAGCACTTCGCTGTGCAGGGTTTGATAATGTTGATTTAGCCGAAGCCGAAAAATTAGGTATTACTGTTGTTCGTGTCCCAGCTTATTCGCCTGAAGCTGTTGCAGAACATGCGGTGGCTTTGATGATGACCTTAAATAGAAGAACTCATAAAGCCTATCAACGCACCCGTGATGCTAACTTTTCGTTAGATGGTTTGACAGGATTTAATATGCACAATCGTACTGCTGGCGTGATTGGTACAGGAAAAATTGGTCAAGCAGTCATCCGTATTTTAAAAGGTTTTGGTATGCATATTCTTGCTTATGATCCTTATCCTAATGATATTGTGGTTGAATTAGGCGCGCAATATGTTGAGTTAGATGAACTATATGCAAAATCCGACGTGATTACGCTACATTGCCCAATGACACCTGAAAATTATCATTTACTGAATAAAGAGTCTTTCAAAAAAATGAAAGATGGTGTGATGATTATCAATACTAGTCGAGGGGCATTACTTGATGCAACAGCGGCTATTGATTCATTAAAACAATCCAAAATAGGCGCTTTGGGAATGGATGTTTACGAAAATGAACGAGATCTCTTTTTTGAAGACAAATCGAATGATGTTATTTTAGATGATGTGTTCCGTCGTTTATCTTCTTGCCATAATGTTATTTTTACTGGTCATCAAGCATTTTTAACGCAGGAAGCATTGTTGAATATTTCGGATACGACATTAAATAACATTAAACAAATATCAGAAGGTAAACCGTGTCCTAATATTGTTAAATAATAATAAATATCTTATGATGTTGTCGATTTTTTAATTACTTAAGATATGGGTTTTTTTATGCAGCGCATTGCCATTTTTATTAGCATAATTTTATTGCTTGCAGCTTGTAGTAGTGAGAGATCTTCAACATCTCCAATGAAAGAACATCGTGGACATACCAATGTTAAAGGTGGTGTTTATCTTGAAAAAGATCACAATCCATCCCAAACCACTAGTGCGCCATTAGCTATCGATAAAGAAAAGTTTATCGATAGAATGGTCAGTAAACATGGTTTTAATCGGCAACAGTTGCGCAATGTACTTGCACAAACCAATAAATTAGATTGGGTTATTAATTTAATGGATAAACAAGCACCAAAAGCCGGCTCATCGACAGTGCCGAATGGTGCTTGGATTCGATATAAAAATAAATTTATTACGCCGAGTAATCTTCCTCGAGGTGTTGATTTTTGGAACCAATACCAAAAAGAATTGCAGCGCGCTTATAATGAATATGGCGTGCCTCCCGAAATTATTGTCGGTATTATTGGTGTCGAAACAGGTTGGGGTAGGGTAATGGGTAAAACAAAAATTATTGATGCCCTATCAACACTGGCTTTTGACTATCCAAGACGTGCGCAATATTTTTCTGAAGAATTAGAAGATTTTTTAGTTATGTGTCGTGATGAAGGCGTTGATCCCTTTGATTTAAGTGGATCGTTTGCTGGTGCAATGGGATATGGACAATTTATGCCGTCTGCATTTAGACGTTATGCTGTTGATTTTAACCATGATGGTCATATTGATTTATGGGATCCAGTTGATGCTATCGGTAGTGTTGCGAATTACTTTAAGTCGCACGGCTGGCAACGAGGCAAAAAAGTAGCGGTTATGGCAAATGGTCAAGCGCCGTCACTAGATACAGGCTTTAGCACAAAATATTCAATTGAAATACTAGCAAAAGCTGGATTAAAACCACAAAGCTCTTTAGATGGGCAGACTCAGGTCAGTTTGTTGCGCCTTGATATGGGCGACAGCTACCAATTTTGGTATGGATTACCAAACTTTTATACTATTACCCGTTACAACCATAGCACGCATTATGCCATGGCTGTTTGGCAATTAGGGCTTGCGGTTAAAGATGCAAGATAGTTGTTTGTATTAATCTGTTAGTACTGCCTATTGGTTTTATGTTCTAGCCGGTTTTAGATAAGGTCGCAGTTGCGACCTTTTTTGTGTCTATTTATCATATTAAGAAATGATTAGCTTTATAGCTAGCAATAATAAAAAGATACCAAAAAACCTGATTAGCTTTTTAATTGATAATTTTTGCGCAATTTGCACTCCCACTTTAGCCATGGGGATACTTGTTAGCATAATAACCAATGCAGCAGGTAAATAAATAAAACCTAAACAATATTGTGGTAATTGTGGATTATTCCAACCTGCGATTATATAGCCAATGGCTCCACTAATTGCAACAGGCACAGTAAAAGCTGCCGATGTGCCAATGGCTTTACGCATATCAATGCCACATCTTTGCAAAAATGGCACGACTAATACACCACCACCCACACCGACAAGGGCGGCAAAAATACCAATTAACGTGCCGGCAAAGATAAAAATTTGATTGTTAAAGGGAACCGTTTGACTAACTGGATTTTTGTTTTTTTTGTCTATTTGTAAAATAAATTTAAAACTTACATAAATAAGAAAGATAATAAATACCCATTTTAACCAACTGCCTGGGATATAGGGAGTCATATAAGAACCACCTAACGTGCCAATCATACAGCCTAAAACCATTTTTTTTAGAATTGGCCACTGAATATTATGGTTTTTGTTGTGAATATAGCTAGATGACAAACTAGTGCCAATGATGGTGGCTAATGATGTTGCAATGGCAATATGGTTAACCCAAGGATATCCAAGGTTAAAATAATTTAAGGTAAAAATTAAAGATGGTACAATTAATGCTCCACCGCCAACACCAAACATACCGGCTAATAATCCAGCGGCTGCACCTATTGAAAGAAAAATAATACATTCAAGAATCATATGAGAAAAATCAGTTTGATTGTTATTTAAACGATTATACTGAGTAAGCGTCTGAGAAGCTATCTGTGACAACAATTATATTCACTATTTATGTCCAAAAAATTTTAGAAATATACGCATTTTAATATAAAAGCTTAAATGATAAAGAGATGACCACCCAATTAATATCGCCTATACTATTTTGAAATCAGGTAAATATGATTAGTTTTTTAGGTGTCAGGTGTCTTAATATGTTAGAAGATGTAATGCAAGGCGCATTAATTTCGGCAAGTTTAATTATTGCTATTGGTGCTCAAAATTTATTTGTTCTTAAGCAAGGACTATTAAAAAATCACATCTTTTTTGTAGCGGTAATCTGTTTTATTTGTGACTTTGCCTTGATGTCAGTAGGTATTTTGGGGGTGGGTTCGTTTATTAGTACTAATCTATTAATAACTCGCATTCTTGCCATTTTAGGGGCGTTTTTTTTGATCTGGTATGGATTTTCAGCTTTTAAAAGTGCCATTCAAGGCAATAGTTACATGCAAATTGAACCTCAAGATCCGCAAAATAACCGTTTACTCAAAGTGGTACTGGCAACCTTGGCTGTTACCTTGCTTAATCCTCATGTTTATTTAGATACCGTTGTTATTGTGGGTGGTATTGCTGGCACATTAACAAGTGAACAAAAATTGGCATTTTTGATTGGCGCGGTTTGTGTTTCGTTTATTTGGTTTTTTGGAATAGGTTATGGTGCAAGACTATTAACGCCACTGTTTAAACAGAAAAAGATGTGGGTCATATTGGACTTCTTGGTAGGTTGCGTGATGTTTTATATTGCTTATCGATTAGTTTTGTTTATTTTTTAGTTAATTAAAGAGCCAATTGATTTTAGTTGAAGATGATTCGTATATAAGACGTCATCAAGCTGTTATTGGCTAGTTGGTATTTAATTTCTCCAAACTATGAGAACAATATATCCATTTGTTATGATTTAAGATCTTTGATGTGTTGGATTATTTTATTCTTAATAACAACCACAATCATTATTACTAGCTTGTTTTTTCTTAGCTTGTTGTTTGGCTACAATAGCATTGACTTTTTTGGTTACAATAACTAAATTCTCTTTGGCGTCAGAATAGTTCTGTTCAGCTGCTTTAGTAAACCATTGTTTAGCTTTAAAGTAGTTCTGTTTTACTCCTGTGCCTTTGTAATAGATCGTTGCTAAGGTATATTGAGCAACCGCATCACCTTTTTTCGCTGCTTTAGTATCCCATTCAATTCCTTTTGAATAGCTTTGCTTTGTCCCTTGTCCATTATAGTACAATAAAGCTAAGCTATGTTGAGCAGCAACATTGCCTTGATTGGCTGCTTTTTCAAACCACTGCTTTGCTTGTGTATAATCGGGTTTAGCTTCTTGTTGTTCAAATCCATTTTCGACGGCTTTAAAATGACGTCTTTTAGTATATGAGCCGTCAGCATACATAAGACCTAAATGATATTGTGCTTCAGCATCATTTTGTTTGGTTGCTTTTTGATATTCCTCATTAAAATCAAATAAAGGTTGTTGCTCAGCATAAGTAGCAGTGCTAAAACACAAAACTAGTAATAATTTAGCAAGAAACTTCAGCATAAAGATTCCTTTAAAAAAATAAATAACTTACTTATTTTATCGTATTTATTTTTTTAGTATAGATTATTTAAATTTGTTCAGGACAAATTTGTCGAACGCTGGCGTTCTCATCGCTTTTTTTGTTTTTAATTAGATTGATTTGATTGACTTAGGATTTATGTAGTTAAATGGTGGGTCGTGAGCGATTATTCGGCACGTCGTGTGCCTCACCCCTTCGGGGCCAACACTGCGTGTTGTTCAAATTTGTTCCAGACAAATTTGTCGAACGCTAGCGTTCTCATCGCTTTTCTTGTTTTTAATTAGATTGATTTGATTTACTTAGAATTTGTGTAATTAAATGGTGGGTCGTGAGCGATTCGAACGCTCGACCAACGGATTAAAAGTCCGCTGCTCTACCGACTGAGCTAACGACCCATCTAGAGATGGTGGGTGATACCGGGTTCGAACCAGTGACCCCCTCCTTGTAAGGGAGGTGCTCTCCCAACTGAGCTAATCACCCCAAGTGTTTTATTACTAAAACGTCACGGTAAAGATTGGTGGGTGATACCGGGTTCGAACCAGTGACCCCCTCCTTGTAAGGGAGGTGCTCTCCCAACTGAGCTAATCACCCTTACCGTGTGGGTGTGCATTATAAGGCACGGCTTATTTCAGTCAACCTTTTTTTTTAAATTTCTCTAAAATCGACTTCGTTCGGTTTAATTTTAAACATTTTTTGGGTGATAGTTCGCAAAAATCACTTTTGTTTATTTTTATTTAGTCAAGTGGCATTATGATTAAGTGATTAGGTTATCAAAATAAAAAGTTAATCAATCATGGTTTTTAATAAAAAACGCGTTATTATTTATGTTGAACCTACCATTTTACGCTATAAGGCAGTAGGCATCACTAAGCAAAACACTGCATTGACCATTAATGATGACCTAATTGCATTTAATTATCAAAATGCCGCAGATATTGAATTTTTCATTGGTGAGTTACAAAAAAAATTTACTAGGCGCACACAATACGAACTTAATTTAGATATCAACTTAATTCAAACGCAACAACTAGCCTTACCCGATGTAAAGCTAAAATTAAGTGAATTGATTTTATATGTTGAAGCTAACATTTATAAATTATTTCAATTGCCTGCTAAAAAGGTACTTTTTGACTTTGTTTATCCAACTAAACAAAACAAACATGTTACCGTGATGATCGTTGAACGCGATTATATTGAAAGTTGGATTAATCTTTTTAAAAAGCATGAACTATTATTAACATTTGCCGGTTATCGATTCGATAATTCCAAAATTAATTTTTTACCATGGCGTCAAGAAAAGCAAACAAAGCACCAGCGACAATTAACCTACGTGGTTGCTAGTTTAATTGGCATAATTAGTTGTTTGCTCTGTTATCTTTGGATTCAAGCCCGAAATGAGCTACAACATTACGACCAAAAATTGTTAGAACAGCAAGAGGTAGTGCAAAAGCTCACTGCTGAATTATCTCATTATTTACCTAACCCATCATTAAGCCACAAACAGATTCAAGATGTTTTATTGTTACTTTCGGCGCAGTTACCGTCTGTCATTTGGATAGACTCTTTTTATTATGAACAACAAAAAATCAGGATCGACGGACAAAGCTTTAGTTATGTTGAATTGACTAAGTTTAATCAAAATCTGTTAACGCTAAAAAATATCAGTAACAGCCAAATAAATAGCGTCTCATCTAATAAAACCAGCTTAGTTTTTGAAATGGAAATGCGTTTAAATGAACAGTGATTTTTTTTATCGCCCTATTTGGCAACAATATTTGGTGTCTGTTTTATGCTGTTTAGCGGTTTCTGTGATGATTTATCTATTTTTTATTCACGATATTGAGCAACAAGCAAAATTAAAAAGCAACACATATCAGCAAAAAATCACTGAAACGGAGTTACTACAAGCAAAAGTGAAGCGTTATCAGACAAGTAAAAATAGTTTATATAGTTTAATATCAGAACAAGATCTTGCACAAATGATCGAACAACATCACCTCGTGTTGAGTTCCTTTAAGCGCTATCAAACAGCCCAAACCGTTAATTGGGATATTGAGTTAAATGGTCAATTTTTTGATTTTATGAATTTGATTGCGTCATTGATGGATGATTTTTATTTTCTTGATTTTCAAAATTTAAAAATCAGCAAACAAGATCAACAGTTACAGATCATGTTTACGTTATTGTTCAAAAAGGATAACGAATGATACGTTATATATATCAATACATCGGTTTATGCTTTTTTATCTGTTTTGACCTTAAGGCTAATGTTCCTTTAGAACGAGATCCGTTTCAACCCTATTATTCGGTTTCATGCAGTGAACAAACCGAACAATTGCTTGAGCAGATCCAAATTTGGCATTTTAGGGGGATGATGAAACAGATTGATCAACCTTATCAGCAAATTTGGTTATCATCTGATAATCAGTGGCTAGCGATAACCGATGACACAGTGCCAAACATTTTGTTTCCTTGGCATATGCAATCTTTACTTAACGACAAAATTATTTGGCAAGCCGATTTACCTAATTATTGCCATCAGACTGTATCATGGACAATGCCTCTCAATGAATAACAACAATATCCAAAAACAACGGCTAAACCACTATATTAGCCGATTTACTCAAGCCAAAATCAATTTGGCAAACGCAATTATTTCTATTTTTTTTATGATTGGTATAAATGCTAGTCATGCCAATATTGATCAATCATTAAATGTAGAACAGCAAAACAATATCTCAATGACATTTTACCAAACGGATATTGCCATTATCCTACAGGCATTAGCCGACAGTCAGCAAATGAATTTAGTCATGTCAGAAGATGTAGCAATCAAGCAGACCATTAAACTTAACAATGTTAATTGGCATAAAGCGTTAAAAATTGTATTAAACTCAGCAAATTTACAAGCTGAAATTGATGATAATATTCTGTTCGTATCCAAAGCGCCCGATCCAGATATTTTAATGCAAAAACAACAATTAGCGCAAAAAGAACAAGAACTCAACCAACCGCTTAATTCGTTATCAATAGCTATTAATCATGCTGATCCAACTACCTTAATCGAAACAATTCAACAGCAAGGGCTATTATCAGAAAGGGGAAAGGTCACACACGATAAACGGACTAACTCGCTCATTGTCACCGATCTAACCAAACAATTTAACCAGATCGAAAAATTAATCAAAGCACTGGATAAACCCATGCCTCAAGTCCATATATCAGCGCATATTGTCACCATGAGTGATGAAAGTATGTCAGCGCTCGGTATTAAATGGGGGTACACCGGCAAGTCATCACAATTATTCGATAAGTTCGATGTTGGCCTTGGTGTGGCACATCCTACTACCTCGGTGGGGTTTAATTTAGCAAAACTATCGGGCAGTTTGCTTAATTTAGAACTATCAGCACTTGAATCTGAAAATCAACTTGAAATCATCGCTAGTCCTAATTTACTTACCGCTAATCAAAACATGGCTTCAATAAAACAAGGTACCGAAATTCCTTACGAGGTATCTAGTGGTAGCAATGGGGCGACATCAATTGAATTTAAGCCCGCGGTATTGGGGCTAGAAGTGACGCCCAAAATAGTGTCTGATGATCGTATGATTTTAGATTTATATATTACACAAAATACGGCAGGGCGCTCAATAAAACGTAGCGATGGTGGTGAAGCGTTAGCGATTGATACCCAAGAAATCAAAACACAAGTGCAAATAAAAAATGGCGAAACTGTCGTCTTAGGGGGGATCTTTCAACAAGTTAATACTAACAATAACCGCAAAGTTCCTGGTGCTGGTGATATGCCAGTTATTGGCAATTTATTTAAACACAACAGCAAAAAACAACAAAAACGCGAGTTAGTTATTTTTATTACGCCACAATTGGTTGAGTAAATGTTAACGGAGTTGTATCATACTTTAACTTGTTTTAGCCTTTGCTTTGATATGTAATTATTGTTCAAAGTATATTATTTTTAGCTATTGTTATTACAATTTATTATAAAAGTAGAGAATATTATGCATGTTGTTGCTTCTGATTTAGATGGGACTTTATTAACTCCTGAACATAGCTTATCACCTTATACCAAACAAGTTCTTCAAGCATTACGCAAAAAAGACATTCATTTTGTTTTTGCAACAGGAAGACACCATATTGATGTTGCCCAAATGCGCGAAAATATGGAAATTGATGCTTTTATGATAACTTCAAATGGGGCAAGAGTGCATGATAGCCAAGGTAATTTAGTCTTTAGCCAAAGTATTATCCCATCGCTTGCTAGTGAAATTGCCCAAATGAGCATGGATGACCCATTAATTTATACACATGTATATCGTGGTGATGATTGGTTAATTAATAAAGAAGATACATTTTCATTAGAATTTTTTCGAGATACACAGTTCACTTATCAATTATTTAATCCACTTGATTTTTCAACCGATGATATTGCTAAAATTTATTTTACGACGACCGATGATGCACTTTACCCACACCTGGTTCAGTTAAAAAATCGGTTAGAGGCAAAATTTGGCAATAAAATTAGTGTTGCTTTTTCAACATTAAACTGCCTTGAAGTCATGGCCGAAAACGTCTCTAAAGGTAGTGCATTAAAAAAAGTGGTTGAAAAATTGGGTTACAGTTTAAAAGACAGCATCGCTTTTGGTGACGGCATGAATGACTACGAAATGTTAAAAGCCGCCGGTAAAGGATGTATAATGGAAAACGGTAGCTCTGAATTAAAGGCATTATTGCCACAATTAGAGGTCATCGGTTCAAATGCACAAGATGCCGTGCCTCATTACCTAAGTAAACTATTTTTATAATTATCAAATATATCTAAAATGAATATAACTATCGACAAAGAACTCAATACGCTTGGATTGCGTTGCCCTGAACCGATCATGTTAATAAGAAAATCTATTCGAGAACTTGCCATAGGGCAAGTTCTTCATGTTATTGCTGATGATTTTGCTACAACTCGCGATGTCCCTAGCTTTTGCCGCCATATGGATCACGAATTACTCTCATCGCAAATAGAATCTGAACCATACCAATACTGGATTAAAAAATCGCATTAGTGAAACGGCTTTTTCAGGTAAATTTTTAATACAATATGGGGTTGTGTCAATTTAATTCAATTTGTTTTAGATAATAACGTAATGTTCGCCAATCATGAGGCTGAAAGTTATCAATCATTAACCAAAGCGTACCATATTTACCATCGCGTCGAGATTTTAAATTTAAAATAACAACATAACGGAATATCAATGGTTTATGCATCAAATACCAGCGCTGTTTGTGCCAATATAGTTGATTGATATAGTGAAATAACGCAAACTCGCCTTTAATTGTTTTCAAATAGCATAGACAACGCCACCATTCTATTATCAATAATGGAATGATAATAAAGGTATAACAATTTAAAGTAGTGTCGGCAAACAAAACTAAACAAAGTGTTATTAATACTGAATAAAAAAGCGTTGCAATGCATAATTGTTGCTTTGATATGCTAAGTTGTATACTCCACATAATGCTTGCTCTACTAAGTTAAAATAGAATTATTTCATGATCATGATAAAAATTGCTTAAAATAAAACAAAAGATGGGAGATAATGCGCACAATTTTGTGTGATTTAATCAATGAGAGATCAAACATTCGCATTTTTTGAAATGCCAAAATGAAGATCCTTACCTAAAGGTTGATGAATATTGGCGCAGAAAATTCTGATGCCACTATTTTGCCTTAAAATGAATATAGGAAAGATTTGTGATATTTGTTAGAGTTTTGAAATTGCTTCTAAAATTATTCATCGGTTTATTTCTTTGTGCTTTAGTTATTGGCATTGCTGGTTATGCTTATTATTCAAAGGAACTTCCCGACGTTGCAACATTAAAAGATATTCGCTTACAAACACCAATGCAAGTGCTAAGCAAAGACGGTGAATTAATTGCTATTTTTGGTGAACGACGCAGAACACCATTAAAATATAACGAAATCCCTCCAATGGTGGTTAACGCAGTTATTGCAACAGAAGATGCCCGTTTTTACGAACATTTTGGTATTGACCCGATTGGTATTGTTCGAGCGATGTATATTGGTTTGAAGCATAAAGGATTTTCTCAAGGCGGTAGTACCATTACTCAACAAGTCGCGAAAAACTTCTTCCTAACGCCTGAAAAGAGCATCGCACGTAAAGCCAAAGAAATCATCCTTGCTATCCGCATGGAAAAAGAGCTATCAAAAGAAGAAATCATGGCTTTATACCTTAACATGATCAACTTTGGCTCAAGAGCATATGGCGTTGCTGCAGCATCTTACACATTTTTTGGCAAAACCCCAGATCAATTAACCATTGACGAAGCAGCCTTATTAGCAGGTTTACCTAATGCACCATCGGCATATAATCCAATTGCTCACCCAGATCGTGCATTAATTAGACGTAATTGGGTATTAGGACGTATGTTAGATCAATCCTATATCACCCAAGCTCAATACAACGAAGCCATTAAAAAACCTCTTGGCACAAGCTATCATTCGCCACAAATCGAATTTTCAGCGCCTTATGTTGCCGAAATGGCGCGACAATTTATGTATGATAAATTTGGCGAAAATGCTTACACCGACGGCTACAAAGTCTACACGACTATCTCAAAAACTGACCAAATAGCGGCGACAGAAGCGGTTCAAAAAAATATTATCGATTATGACATTAGACATGGCTACCGTGGTCCTGAAAAAATCCTATGGCAACCGAATGAAACGGCATGGGATCCTGAAAAGATCCAACAAACACTTAACAAATATATATGCTATAGCGGCATGTGCCCAGCGGTGATAATGGCCGTATCAGATCAAGAAGCTACCGCTGTATTAACCGATAAAAGTAATATTACTATTAGCTACCAAGATATGAAATGGGCACGTCCATTTATTAGTGACTCACGACAAGGCGCATTCCCGAAAAAAGTGTCGGATACTCTCAAAGTAGGGCAGCTTATTTGGGTTAAAAAATCGGGCGACAATTGGGGACTTGCACAAATTCCAGCGGTTAATGCTGCGCTTGTATCACTTGATTCCGATAATGGTGCTATCAAAGCCATTGTTGGGGGTTACGATTTTAACTTAAGCAAATTTAATCGCGCTACACAAGCCTTAAGGCAATTAGGCTCGAACATAAAACCATTTATTTATACCGCCACTTTAGAGCAAGGTTTGACAATGGCGACACTACTCAATGACGCACCTATTGTCCGCTCAACGGGTAGTGAAACATGGCGCCCCAAAAATTCACCGCCAACTTATGCGGGGCCATTACGGTTAAGAATTGGCCTTGGAATGTCTAAAAATGTAATGATGGTCAGGGCATTGCGCGCTGTAGGGATCGATTATGCAGCAGAGTATTTAGAGCGTTTTGGCTTCCCTAAAGAAAACATCTCGCATAACGAGTCATTAGCGTTAGGTTCGGCATCATTTACACCACTACAAGTTGCAAGAGCTTATTCCGTTATCACTAATGGCGGCTACCTAATTACGCCATATTTGATTGAAAAGATAGAATACAACAATGGTGCAGGCACTATATATCAACATCAACCAGTGATTGCTTGTCACGACTGTAACGACGATATCAACACAGCGGGTACTAAATCTGTGGCATTAGACAGTGTCGAAAATGAATCGAACGAATCAGATAGCGAAGAGCCAGAACAAGCTAACCTTAAAGCTGACGACAATTTAGTATTACCTGACATCAATCCAGACGAAAAAAATACAGATGTCACACCAAAATATGCTCCACACACAGTCAATAGTGGCATTGCGTATATCATGAAAGACGGACTTCGATCTATTGTATTTGGTGGCTCAGATTGGCAAGGAACTGCATGGCGTGTAAAAGCATTAGGTCGAAAAGACGTCGGTGGTAAAACAGGTACCACCAACGCGTCTAAAGACGTTTGGTTTTCTGGATTTGGTGGTAATATTGTTACCACTGTTTGGATGGGGTTTGATGACCACCGACGTGATTTAGGCCGAACATTCCGAGCCGAAGCCGGTGCCGTAACGGCAAACCCGGTATGGGTCGATTATATGAAAGTCGCCCTAAAAGATGTTCCCGTAAAAGAAGATGTCAAACCTGAAAATGTCATTTCGGTCACGATTGATCAAAAAACTGGATTATTACCAAGCTCAAGCTCAAAAACCATGTCAGAATATTTTATAAAGGGCACTGAGCCAACGGGTTATGCAACACAAGAAGTGGGCACCAAAGTTATCGACTCTGAAGGCAACTCATCAGAACTATTCTGATAAAGGATTTAACATGAATGGTTCAATCAGAATTATTGGCGGAAAGTGGCGTGGACGAAAATTATCGGTGCTTGACAAACAAGGACTACGTCCAACCACAGACCGCATCAAAGAAACCTTATATAACTGGTTAATGCCAGTTATCCAAGGCAGCCATTGCTTGGATTGTTTTTCTGGTAGCGGATCTCTCGGCTTTGAAGCCGCATCAAGGGGCGCCACAAGCGTCACCTTACTGGAAAAAGACAAACAAGTTGCCCAGCTACTCAACAAAAACAAACAGTTAATTGCGAGCGATGCTATCGACATTTATCACACCGACACCCTCGCGTGGCTTAACAAACCTGCATCCAAACAGTTTGATATGGTATTTATCGATCCGCCGTTTCACCAATCCTTAGTCGCAAAAACGGTTAGCCTACTTGAACACAACAACTGGCTCAAACCATCGGCTTATATCTATATTGAAGCAGAAATCGAGCACGACCTAACAACCTATATTCCAAATAACTGGCACTTACATCGCGAAAAAACTGCCGGCCAAGTTCACAGCTACCTTTTTATACGGGAAGATAATTAATGTTCATCTTTATTGGCAAAACCTTATATTCGTTAATGTGGTTATTTTTATTATTTAACCTAATTTGCCCTTACCCAAAACCAGCCAATATTGTTGCCAATATAGGCTTAATTGCCTTTGTGGTTACCCACGGCTTACAAGCATGGTTCCTAAGCTCAACCATGACCAAGCAAGAAAAGCAACAAGACAAATTCAAAGTACTACGCCTGTTCCTATTTGGCGTTTTTGAATCACTTAGTTGGAAAGATAAAAAATAATGGCAAAAAGTGGTTGCTAGATACAAATTTTTTTGTATAATGCTCACCACTTCTTTTGAAGCACCTCAATAAGCGGGAATAGCTCAGTTGGTAGAGCACGACCTTGCCAAGGTCGGGGTCGCGAGTTCGAACCTCGTTTCCCGCTCCAAATCTTAATAATGCATTTATTCCTCATATTACAAAAACTAAATAAAGCCTAAACAAGACTTTTTCTATTTATTAGTCAAATAAAAACAACAAAAACTTCAGTAAAATCAATACCTTTTCTGACCGATTTTTGAGGGGGAATTAAGTCGATTTTAACCGAAAACAATCACCAAAACCATTTCCCAAAACACGCTACCAAAAGCTTAACCGCCCGCAATTAACAAAACTTTACAAATTTTTAACAAAAAAGGTGGCGAATTATTACTCAGGCGGTTATAATTCAAGCGCTTTTAAAGCAAGGGAGTGCTCATTAGTCGAGCAGTCAGTTATAAAAAATGTAAATAAAACAAAAAATTACTTGACAGGATGATCGAAATGCGCTATCATACTTGGCATCTGGCATCTGGCATCTGGCCTGCCAAACCTATGCTCAAAATCTTTTTCAATTTCACCGTAGTCTAAAACAGACACAGTTCTTATTTTCATCAGCGAGGTCATTTCGCGTAGAGAAATGGACGTCGTCATCGAGGTATTTTCAGGCGATGTTTTCGTCGGGTCCTTCGGCCACCTCTTCGGCAAAATTATCGTCGATATCCAAGTGGTTATTAAAGCCGCCATTGGTATTCAAACCGGCATTATGGTTTAGACCTTCATTGTTATCTAAATTGTTATCTAAATCGGCGTTGTTCTTCGTGTTGTTGTTCTTGTCGTATTCACAGGGTTCTGTGGCATTAACGGCCCAGACATCAAGGGTCATAGAGGGTAGTGCGCCGTATTTAACATTCGACGGTGGTCGGACAAAGGCAATATCAACAGATAGTTTGTTGTCTATCAAGTTGCAGGATGGTCAGGTAATCACGCCGTCTACTAATACATCAAGTGTATCAAATCCAATCAGGTTGCCTTATGCAGGGAATACTTTGGATGATATAGATATGATAGTCCCGTCATCAACTAATTCAGTGAGTTTAAGTGATTTAGTCACTCGATATAATTATTGGCGAGATGATGATGGGGATGGACAGGGTGGTAATGGAGTTACCGCATCGGGGAGTATATCGGTATCGTTTAGGGATAGGGGTAACAGTACAGTTAGTCGTAACGGTGCATTAAGTATATGTAGGGCTCCTTATAGGGTAAGATTAAGTAGTACAGGGGGATATTTACAGACACGTTATGGTGTTCCTAATAGAACTAGTTTTAGTGGAGCTACGGTGGATTATTATATTAATCCGTATGGTGGTCCTGTTGTTTGTCGCGTAACGCCGAATTTGTATTTGGGTGGCACTCTGCGTCCGGGCGACGACAGCAAGTACGCCGGCCCATATGACATGTGGCATCCTAATTTGGGTTTTGTAACTCGGTCAAACGATTCTGCATCTTACGACCGAAATTTTCCTACAACGGGTGCTAATGGGTTGTATTTTGATTTGCAAATAGCTGGAGTCGATGGACGTCAGTTGACGTGGTCTACGTTCAGGCGTAGTGGTATAACGGCTACAGTGACAAATATAACACGTGGTGACTCACAGGCTGTTCTTTTTGAGGGAAACGCTGTCGCACGTGTTAAGTTAAGTGGTCCTAGTGCTGATAGTACTCAAATAAGCTCAAGTCGTCCTAGTAGGCTTACTCCGTCGCTATCTTTGCCACAGACAGTTGTGTTGGTCGGTAGGGATGGTAGTGGTAATGAGGTGAGGTATGGGTTTGTCTTAAAGCAGTGGTTCGTCAATCGGGGTAATAAAGTTGGTTCTCAATCTACCCAATCCACTTGGTGTCGTGGTTTGGGTTATCGTCTTGCTAGGGTAAGGGATTTAACCAATTCAAACTATAACAATTTAGACGCAAATCATTACAAGCGTCACATAGGTGCTGGTTTTTTCGCGGAGTGGGGCTACATGAACTACTACGCTGATGCGGGCTTCGTCAACGGCAACTACTGGACGAGCGACGCAACAGGTAGCAATGGGTTCGATGTCAACTCGGGCAACGGCTATGTCCTCAGTTACAGTGCTTCCAGCAGCTTCTATGCTGTTTGCACCGCACCTTAGCTTTTATTTCTTATTCCTTAATCCTTGGGCCGCGGGGGCGGTTATGGAGCCTGAGAGGACAATCTAACAAAGAATAACGCCCCCTCGTAAGTTGGGGCATATTCCCTTAGGGTTGCGCTGTTGCGGCGAAGCCACAATCGCGCCGCCCCCCGCCGCCGGCGACGCTGAAAGTGTCGATGGCGGTGGCTCAGGGGTAAAATTAAATAAATAAAGAGAAGTCATGTAATGGAAATAGAACAAAAATTAGCATTAAGTAAAAATCCGATACATTTTTTGAAAGAAGGTCTTTTTTTAAAGGCTTATAACCAATCGTTTTATGTGATGAGTCAATTATTAGGATTTAACCTAAAGCCGATAATCAAGCATATTAAAAAACTCGACCAAATTATTGTATGTGGTGGATTTCCGGCTAATGTCATCAATAAACGTTATCCTAATGTGTTTTTGGGTTGGTGGATAAAATGAATTGAGTGCAGTGGTTTCGGACGTTTTGACCTTTAGTGAATAAAATAGCTCTCGTGACCACGTCCGAGCTAAGGGAATTAAA
>NZ_JBXSQG010000005.1:0-166053 GCF_057063545.1 Gilliamella sp. X-23 | reverse complement strand
ACCACGACTAACCGTAGTGCCATCTTTATCCTTTATTGCTAACGATATACTCCCCGATGCTATTACTCCCCCTGCCCCCAGTCCATCTCCATCATCATCTCCCCACTTCCCTTGAGTTATTAGACTATTTAAACTAGTAGAGGTTGAACCCGACGGTATCACCATATGAATATCATTAGATGTATAATTACCACTAGGTAACCTTATCGGATTTGTAGCACTCGATGTGTTAGTTGATGGCGTGATAACTCTACCATTCGGCAACTCTATTGCCAAAAAGCTGTCTGTATCCGTTGCCTTTGTTCGACCTCCAACAAACGTTAAATACGGCGCGCTACCCTCTATGACCCTTGATGTATGTGCCGTCAACGCCTGTATACCCTGCGAATACGACAAGAGCAGCAAAGCAAAGAACAACGCAGATTTTGATAATAACGAGAATTTAGATAACAATTTGGGAATCGGTGATAACCTTGCCGACAACGTCGCCGATTTCGGTGATAAAAATAAGAATGGAGTCTGACTTTGACTACGATGATATTGAAAAAGATTTAGGGCGTAGGTTTGGCAGGCCAGATGCCAGATGCCAGATGCCGATTATGATAGCGCATTTCGATTATCCTGTCAAGTAAATTTTTGTTTTATTTAGATTTTTTGTAATTAACTGCTCAGCTAATGAGCATTTCCTTGCTTTAAAAGCGCTTAAATTATAGCCGGTTGATTAATAACACGCTAGTTTTTTTTGTTAAAAAATGAGTCTGCATACGTTGGTATACTGCTAGAAACGGGTTTTGGGTGGTGTTTTTCGCCTAAAAACCACCAAATAAAAACTTTAATAAAATCAATACCTTTTCTGACCGATTTTTCGCATAAATTAATAGATTATTTATAAAAAAGGCAGCTATATTAAAGCTGCCTTAGAATAATAAACTAAACCAAAATATTGGTTAATTAGAAATTAATTTCGGTACCGACAAAATAGCGTCGACCTTCTAATGTTTTACCAAAATCTTCGTTACTAACATCTTTATCAAATAAGTTATAAACACCGGCATAGATCTTAGCTTGTTTATGTACTTGATAAGATGCACCGACGTCCCAGAAAGTGTAGCCAGGATATTCAACTTTTGTACCATTGCGGTTGTTTGATGATTCCATGCCATAATAAGCCATTTTAGCCCATAAATCCCATTGCTGTGTAGCATACCAATCAAGTTGGGTATTGAATTTTTGTTTAGGCGTTCGGTTTAAAGCTCGTCCTTTATATTGACCACTTTTTTGTTCTGTTTTTGTCCAAGAATAATTAGAACTTAATAAGAAATCAGTAAATACAGGCGTTTTAAATGAAAACTCAAGACCTTTAAGATCAGCTTTACCCACATTTTCACGACCTTGAACAAAATCGAATCTTTCTTGATATCCATCTATTTTACATAAGCCTCTTCTTGCTGGACCTTGGCATATATAGTAGCTTTGGATTTTGTCTTTATATTTGGTATAAAACGCCGTAGCCGATGCATCAACACCATAGTCATTGGTGTAACCAACGCCAATTTCGAAGTTATTCGATTTTTCAGGTTTTAAATCTGGGTTCCCCATGATCATACCTTTATTACCCGTACCAGCTCCGCCTGTCACTTGTCCCCAATCAGAAACAACTTGACGTAATTGTGGCGTTGCAAAACCTGTTGAATAACCACCTTTTAAGGTAAAATTATCATCAATATTCCAAACGCTGTACACTCTTGGATTCCAGTTACTACCATAATTTTCATCTTTATTGTAGCGTAATCCTAATGTTAAGCTCCAACTTTCTAGCAATCTTAATTCATCTTCAGCAAACAGCGCATAATTCCAACGATCAATTTTAGTGATCGATTTATTTAGCTGATTTCCTTTATCGTGTAGCTCTTGGTAATTATACTTTCCACCAATAGTAAGCATGTTGATGCTAAAAGGAAGAGTTGCACGGGTATCGACATCGGTATTACGAATTTTCATTTTTCTTTCTGGGTTATTGTTACCTTCATAAGCAACAAATGAGGTTGTCGATACATCGCCAAATAAACCGTTATGTGTTACCGCAAACGAATTGCGACGGTTATCACGAAGAAAATCACCTCTAGACAGAGGTCTTGTTTTACCTCCTGTAGATTTACTATTTTGTAATGCACGTCCAAAATCGAGATCAAATTTTTGTGTATCGGTTGCATTTAGCGATACTTTACCATTTATACTGCGTAATTTTTGCTCTGCATGACCATTTAAGAATTTATCTTCATTACGTTTAGAATATTGACCATAAAGTTGGATACCTAAGATATCATCAATCAATGGCCCTAAAGTTGAAAAGCTACCTGTATAGGTATTTTTTTCTGCTGATCGGTATGGAATAACGGATTCTAAACGCACACCACCATGCCATTTGTCAGAGACTTTTTTGGTAATAATATTGATAACACCACCCATTGCATCAGAACCATATAAAGATGACATTGGTCCACGTACAACTTCGATACGTTCAATAGCAGTTAGTGGTGGTAACCATCCTTGTTCAAAACCTGAGTTATCGCTATTTGGTCTTGTTTCACGTGTACTTACTTTTTTACCGTCAATGAGAATCATAGTATATTTGGCATCCATACCACGAATACTGATATCTGTTGAGTCCCCTCCGCCTGTAACTGTAACGCCAGGGATATCTTTTAGCGCGTCAGTAACATCGCGATAAGGTTTATTTTCGATCTCTTTAGGTGTAATAACCGAAATGGTTGCTGGTGCTTCTTTTACTTGCTGAGAAAAACCCGATGCAGTAACAACCATGGTGTCAGTATCTGTATTGCTAGCCGCTATAGCGGCGCTTGATAATGACAACAAAATGCCCGTATTAATGGCATGAGTTGCCAATTTAAACTTCTTTTTTGCTTTCATTCCTTATAACCCCATTATTTATAATGACAATTACCATTTAATTTGCCCTAGGCACACTACACTATATGAGAATGATTATCAATATCTTTATAAAAAATTATTTAGTTCTAGACAATTCACTTTTATTAAATAATAATTATTATCATTTACAATGACGTGAGAAAATTGATATGAACAAGAAAAAAAAGTTACTTTTGAGTAGTATTGCAGTGATGATGTTAAGTTTAACTGGCTGCCAATCATCATCAACAATGAATGTCACTACTGATAATCAAACAGTGGTAGTTCCTAAAGCACCTAAAAAAGTTGTAGTGATGAACTATGGCGCATTAGATACGCTAGATGCATTAGGTAAAGGCTCAATAGTTGCAGCCACCCCACGGTCAGTTATCCCATCTTACTTGCAACAATATAATAACTCCTCGATTACCGATACGGGCAATATGAAAGAACCCAATATTGAAACTATCAAGCAAGTTAAGCCTGATTTGATCGTTATTGATGGTCGTCAAGCAAGTAAGGCCGAAGATTTATCTAAAATTGCCCCAGTTATTAATTTAAGTGTTGATGCAAAAAATTACGTTGAATCAACAAAAAATCATATCCAAGTGCTAGCAAAGATTACGGGAACAGAAAGCAAAGCGGATAGCATCATCCAATCATTAGATAAAAAAATTCAAAGTACACAAGCTTTAGCTCAAGCCAGTGCTAAAAAGGCTATTGTTGCTATCCATAATGATGGAAAAATGATTCTTATCAATTTAAGTTCAAGTGCGGCACTGATTCATGATGTACTAAATGTTAAACGAGCAGTACCACTCACCGTTATGCCTGCGAATAACGCAATAGGCAAGCCAAAACCGATTTTTGTTGATGATAATTACATTAAATCGGTGAAACCTGATATTATCTTTGTTGTTGATCGTAGTAAAGCAATCGGCAACCAAGGTATGGCTGAACACTATTTTTCTCAGCAAGTACTCAACAAAAGTAAAACACATGTGGTTTATTTAACGCCAGATCTATGGTATTTGTCTGGTGGTGGTGCCGAAAGCATAAATCGTCAAATAGACGAAGTCATTAATGCATTAAAATAGTAACAGTTTAATTGGTAAGTTTATCTTCCTATTTTTAAAAGCCTTTATTGCAAATAAAGGCTTTATTTTATATTGTTCGATAGCACTTAACCAATAATCCTTTTATTCAAACAAACTAGTAACTTTCCAAGCCATAACTACTAGTATCTAATGAATAAATCAAAGCGTCGTTAACATAGCATTCAAATTAGAAAATCAGTGTATCAACTATGATGAAATATGATAAAATGCCGGCTTCATTTTGATTTGCAAATGATAATTAACAAATATAGTTTATTAATTCTCAAACAATACCTCTTTAAACATAAAACACTATTATTATAAATACTATGAATATGTCACCCCCTACAATTGGATTTGTGAGCCTTGGCTGTCCTAAAAACTTAGTTGACTCTGAGCGAATTTTAACCGAACTACGCACGCAAGGTTATCAAGTGGTACCTAGCTATGACAATGCTGATTTAGTCATCGTTAACACTTGTGGATTTATTGACAGTGCAGTACAAGAATCGCTTGAAGCAATCGGCGAAGCACTAAACGAAAATGGAAAAGTCATTGTAACTGGATGCCTTGGAGCCAAAGAAGATCAAATTCGAACTGTACATCCAAAAGTTCTTGAAATATCTGGCCCACATAGCTATGAAGCGGTTTTAAGTCATGTTAATAAATATGCCCCTAAACCAGAGTACAACCCTTTTACCAGTTTAATCCCGAGTCAAGGCGTTAAATTAACACCAAAACATTACGCTTATCTTAAAATTTCCGAAGGTTGCAATCACCGCTGCACATTCTGTATTATTCCTTCTTTGCGTGGAGATATGGTTAGCCGACCTATTGGGAATGTCTTGGATGAAGCAAAACGTTTAGCAGATAGTGGCGTTAAAGAGTTATTGGTCATTGCCCAAGATACTTCGGCTTACGGTATCGACATCAAAAACCGCACCAATTTCTGGAATGGAATGCCATTAAAAACTGATATTCAAACCCTGTGTGAACAACTATCAAATTTAGGAATTTGGGTTAGATTGCATTATATGTATCCTTATCCAAGTGTTGATAATCTAATTCCATTAATGGCTGATGGTAAAATTTTGCCTTATTTAGATGTGCCATTACAACACGCAAGCCCAACTATTTTAAAATCAATGAAACGCCCCGGATCGATTGAAAGAACCTTAGAACGTATTCATAAGTGGCGCGAAATCTGCCCAGATATTACATTACGTTCAACGTTTATAGTTGGATATCCAGGCGAAACCGATCAGGATTTTGAACTACTACTTGAATTTTTGTCACAAGCACAATTAGATCGAGTTGGCTGTTTCCCATACAGCCCAGTAGAAGGTGCTGTTGCGAATGAACTGGCAAACCAAATTCCAGAAACAATCAAACAAGAACGTTTTGATCGTTTTATGCAATTACAGCAAAAAATCTCAACACAAAAATTACAAGCCAAAATAGGCAAAACACTAGCTGTCATTATTGACGAAATTGATGACGAAGGCGCAATAGGTCGCAGCATGGCTGATGCCCCTGAAATCGACGGCGTTGTTTATTTAAACGAAGAAAACCAAGTCAATGTTGGTGATATTGTTCAAGTTAACATTGAACATTCTGATGAATACGACTTATGGGGAACGGTTAAACGTTAATAAAAATCATGAAACAACATTATAAACACGAAATAAAAAATCTTACTAAATTAGCGGTTCCTGTACTTATTGCACAAATATCACAAACAGCAATCACATTTGTCGATACCATTATGGCAGGAAATTATAGCAAAACTGCCCTATCTGGTGTGGCTATTGCAGTGTCAATTTGGTTGCCCACAATTTTATTTGGACAAGGTTTGTTAACGGTATTAACACCAATTATTTCAAACTTAAATGGTGCAGCTAAACGTGATCAAGTTGCTAATCAAACACGTCAAGGTGTAGTAATAGCACTCATATTATCAATATTAATGATGTTGTTTCTATATCATTCTGACAAAGTCATTAACTTAAGAAGCTCAGCTGATCACCCAATCGATCCCGAAATGGTTGACGTTGCCGTCTCATTTTTACGCGCCATAATGTGGGGTGTGCCAGCATTCTTGCTTTTTTTGGTCTACCGCAATCAATGTGAAGGACTATCAAACACAAAGCCAGCCATGGTGATCATATTCATTGCTCTCCTTGCCAACATTCCAATTAACTACGTTTTAATCTATGGAAAATTAGGCTTACCTGCTTTTGGCGGAGTCGGCTGTGGCATTACAGCGACAATTATCTTTTGGCTTATGTTTATATTAATACGCTTATACACACTCACTAGCGCAAGCCAACGCGACATTCGCCAGACACCAATCACTAAACTAGTTGATTTTGTTATAATCAAAAAAATTGTTGTGCTTGGCACTCCTCTTGCGCTCGCTTACTTTTTTGAAATGAGCTTATTTGCTGTGATTGCATTATTAATTGCCCCATTAGGTCAAATAACCGTTGCTGCGCATCAAATTATATTTACCATCAGTAGTTTAACCTTTGCCATTCCATTATCTCTTGGTGTTGCAACCAGTATTCGTGTTGGTTATTTACTGGGTAATAAAAAACCTGCATTAGCCAAACAAACCGCCTATATTAGTTTAGCTATATCGCTTACCATGGCAATAATTGTTGCGTTAATTTTAGTTATTTTTAAAGCACCAATTGTCACTCTATTCACCAAAGAAACAGCCGTCATGGCTATCTGTATGCAACTCATCATATTATTAGCTATTTATCAAGCATCAGATTATTTACAAGTAGTAGCAAGTAACGTGCTACGAGGTTATAAAGATACCCAAAGCATCTTTTTTATCACCCTACTTTCTTATTGGGTAGTTGGACTGCCCGTTGGCTATGTTTTAGGATTAACCAACCTAATCATTGAACCAATTGGCGCAGCTGGTTTTTGGATAGGTATTATATCAGGACTTGCTGTTGCAGCATTACTATTAATAGTTAGGATGATCTACATCCAAAAACAACCCGTTGATGTTATTTTAGAACGAGCATCAAAATAAAATTACCTATATAAGAATTTAATAATATAGAAAGGATTAACTACATTTTTATAATAACCAATTATTGATTTTTCAATAATTAAAAAAATGAGTTAATTCTTTTGATTAATACACATTATTTAAATAACAAAAAACGCCATCAACACTTTCGCTGATGGCGTTTTGTTAGTGTAATAAATTAACTATTTCAACAAGCTATTGGCTTGCGCAAGTACATTTTCAACAGTAAAGCCAAACTCTTTAAACAGTTGATCCGCTGGACCTGATTCACCAAAGCTTGTCATGCCAATTACTTTACCATTAAGGCCAACATATTTATACCAATAATCGCTAATACCCGCTTCAATAGCAAGGCGGGCTGTGACTGACGATGGCAATACTGACTCTTTATAAGCCTGATCTTGTTTATCAAACGCATCAGTTGATGGCATTGATACCACCCGCACTTTTTTACCTGCTTGTGTCAATTGTTGATAAGCTTCAACGGCAAGCTCAACTTCTGAACCCGTCGCAATAATAATTAAATCTGGTGTACCTATGCAATCATTTAAGATATAACCACCGCGATATACATCAGCTAATTGATGAGCAGTGCGATCTTGTTGTTTAAGATTTTGTCGTGAAAAAATCAGCGCTGTTGGACCGTCTTTACGTTCTATTGCATATTGCCACGCAATAGCTGACTCAACTTGATCGCATGGTCGCCAAGTACTCACATTAGGCGTCATACGTAAGCTTGCCATTTGCTCAACAGGTTGATGCGTTGGTCCATCTTCACCCAAGCCAATTGAATCATGAGTATAGACAAATAAAGCACGAATCTTCATTAATGCCGCCATTCGAATGGCATTACGTGCATATTCCATAAACATTAAGAATGTCGCACCATAAGGAATAAATCCACCATGTAATGCAATACCATTCATAATTGCAGACATACCAAATTCACGCACACCATAATGGATATAATTACCATCCGCATTAGCTAAGATCTCTTTAGAGCCTGACCACATGGTTAAATTACTTGGTGCTAAATCAGCCGAACCACCTAAAAACTCAGGTAAAGCAGGGGCAAACGCTTCAATAGCATTTTGTGATGCTTTACGGGTAGCAATTGTTGCTGGATTTGCTTGGAGTTTATTCACCACATCGTTAGCAATTTGTGACCAATTTGCCGGCAAATCACCATTAACACGACGCTTAAATTCTTTGGCTAATTCAGGATAAGCCTTAGCATAAGCATCAAAACGAACATTCCATTCATCTTCGATCTGCTGACCTTTAGCTTTAGCATCCCAAGCATCATAGTAGTTTTTAGGAATTTCAAAAGCAGGATAATTCCAGCCAAGTGCTTTGCGTGTTGCTTCAATTTCGGCATCGCCTAATGGTGCACCATGGCTTTCATGGCTGCCGGCTTTATTTGGTGAACCAAAACCAATCACCGTTTTACACATTAATAATGATGGTTTATCGGTTACCGCTTGCGCTTGCTCGATAGCTTCTTTTAACGCTTTAGCGTCATGACCATCAATACTACGGATAACATGCCAGCCGTAAGCTTCAAAACGTTTTGCGGTATCATCAGTAAACCAACCTTCGACTTCACCATCGATTGAAATGCCATTATCATCGTAAAACGCAATAAGTTTACCTAATTTAAGAGTACCTGCTAACGAACACACTTCGTGCGAAATACCTTCCATCATACAACCATCACCCATAAACACATAAGTATGGTGATCAACAATAGTATGATCAGGTTTATTAAATTGTGCAGCTAAGGTTCTTTCGGCAATAGCCATACCTACGGCATTAGCAATACCTTGACCTAGAGGTCCGGTTGTTGTTTCAACACCCGGTACATAACCATATTCAGGGTGTCCTGCAGTTTTTGAATGCAACTGACGAAAATTTTTTAGATCATCAATGGTTACGTCATAACCGGTTAAATGCAATAAACTATAGATCAACATAGAAGCATGACCATTTGATAATATAAAACGGTCGCGATCAGCCCATTTTGGGTTGTTTGGATTATGTTTTAAAAAGCCACGCCAAAGCACTTCAGCCATATCTGCCATACCCATAGGCGCACCAGGATGCCCTGATTTTGCTTTCTGTACGCCATCCATGCTCAATGCTCTTATCGCATTCGCCAGTTCGCGGTGGGATAGTGTGGTTGCATTCATATTATAATCTCCAAAAAAATTTTTTGAGTAAAAATTTGTTAATACCTGCAAGATGGATATCACTTGCAAAATAGCTAGTTAAATCAACAAAAATTAGTATAAAAATGGGGAGCTAACTCCCCTATCATGTGCAAATGATTATAGCAGTGCGCCAATCATATCTTCTAATTTTCCTTGATCAACGGCAAATGCGCGAATGCCTTCGGCTAATTTTTCAACTGCCATGGCATCACTATTATGTTGCCATCTAAATTCGGCTTCGGTCATTGGCGTAGGGCGCTCAACCAAAGATTGATTTGGATTAAGTTTTTGCACAACAGGCGCATTTGATTGTTGCATTTCGGCAAGTAAATTAGGCGAAATTGTTAACCTATCACAACCGGCTAATGCCAAAATCTGATCGACTTTACGGAAGCTTGCACCCATCACAACTGTTTTATAACCATGTTGTTTATAATAATTAAAAATATTACGCACAGAAACAACGCCCGGATCTTCATCAGCCACATAAGGATCGATTGGTTTTTTAGCTTGATACCAATCATAAATACGCCCTACAAATGGCGAAATTAAAAAGGCATTGACTTCAGCACACGCACGCGCTTGCGCGAACGAAAATAATAACGTTAAATTACAGTTAATACCTTCTTTTTCAAGTACTTCAGCCGCTTTAATACCTTCCCACGTTGACGCAATCTTAATTAAAATACGAGACTTATCAATGCCCTTTTCTTGATAAAGTGCAATGATTTTACGCGCTTTTTCAATACAACCTTGTTTATCGAAAGACAAACGCGCATCCACTTCGGTCGAAATTCGTCCTGGAACGATTTTTAAAATCTCGGCACCAATATTCACCGCAACTTGATCACACGCATTAACTAACTGCTGTTCTTTACTGCCACCTAATTTTTTAGCGGTTTGCACTGCAGAATCAATTAAATTGCGATATTGAGGAAGTTGTGCTGCTTTCAAAACAAGAGAGGGATTCGTTGTTGCATCTTCGGGAGAAAACTGCTTAATCGAATCGATATCACCCGTATCAGCTACCACCACAGTTAATTTTTTAAATTCATCTAATTGACTCATACTTTTTATCCTCATACAGCGTGTTATTATAATGTAAAGTATAATAACATTTATTCCATAATAAAACGACTTTGTCATTGGATGATGATTCATCTTGGTTGTGTTCAAAAAAAACACAGTAAAATGCAAACAAAAAAGGCGGAATCAAGCTTTACCGTAACATTATCACTCATTAATATTAGTTATGTTTGCTATTTTTAGCGTACAAATAAATTCAATTATGTGAATTAAATCACAAAATCAAATTAGGATTAATTTGCATTAATCGATCTTTAAATCGACAAAATGCTTAACAAAAAAATTTGCAGATTTAAAATTCGCTAAATTATAATTTAATTGCTTAAGCCCAAACATATTCAAGTTGACTGGTTAAACCACAACTTATACAAGAACGGCACTGATTAGCTTGGCAAGGCAGTGGCTGATCTTGCGCTATCAATTTTATCACGCCTTTTTTGATCCAAAAACGTAACATCTGCTCAGTTGCGCTTTCGGGTAAGTGAAAGTGTCTGGCAATATCTTGCAATGGTGCACGACCTTTTAATTGTACATAATCACGAATTGATGTTATTAACATAGTCATAACCAAAGTTGCAGGGCGATCCCTGCATACTTTTCCTCTATTTATATTTTACAAATTAGCCAGGCATTTATTTACTGACAGCATGATGATTTTTTACAATGGGATATATTTGGCGCTGCTGATTGATTAAAAGGCAAATATTGCCCAAAAATACGCATAAACAGTACCATTACCACAATAAATGCACTGCACCCCATTAGCCACCAAACGGCGACAGGCGAATGCCCAAGCAACGTAAATTGATAATAAATGGTTGCCGTAAGCCACGCAACGGTAAAAGTCCAAATTGCCACAAACACCATCCACTTAAAACCAGCTTCGCGATAAACGGCACCCAACGCCGCAGCACAAGGAGTATAAAGTAAAATAAAAATTAAATAACTCATGGCAGCCGAAGATGAACTAAACCCATTTTTAATTTGTGAAATTGTTGTCGAATCCACCTCTAAATCAGTCTGTAGTGAATCCATATCTTGTGAAGCAGTATTAAATCCTAACGGATCTAAAACAGCATTCGACAAACTTGTCAGATTTTTTGGAATGGTTGCTAGCGCCTCTAAAATCCCTTGCGACAAACTAAATGGTTCGTCTTGCTCGTTATCATCATCGATAGCATAAAGCGAATTGAGTGTTGCAATTACCGATTCTTTAGCAAAAATACCAGTAAAAATACCAACTGTTGCTGGCCAATTATCGTGTTTAATCCCCATCGGTGCAAATGCAGGAGTGATTTTTTGACTAACAACAGAAAGCATAGAGTTTTGTGAACTTTCTTGCTTAAACGAACCATCACTCCCCCATGAGTTAAGCACACTTAATACCGTTACCATAAGCACAATGGCTTTACCCGCTCTAAAAATAAATGACGTTAAGCGCTGCCAAGTCAAACTAATTAGACTACTTAAAGTCGGAATACGATACACAGGCATTTCCATAATAAATGGTGTGAGCGAACCTTTTAATAAAGTGAATTTGAGCACAAATCCCGTCACCATTGCCACTGCAATGCCTAGCAAATATAAAGCAAACACCACTATAGAGGAGTGTTTAGGGAAGAATATCACCGCAAATAATGCATAAACCGGCAACCTTGCTCCACATGACATAAAAGGGATCATACAAATGGACATAATGCGATCACGTGTACTTTCAAGCGTTCGCGTGCCCATAATGGCTGGCACACCGCAGCCAAATCCCACAAGCATTGGCACAAACGCTTTACCCGGCAACCCGATACTGCGCATTAGCCGATCGATTACCATTGCTGCGCGTGCCAAATAACCAGAATCCTCTAGAAACGACAAACAAAAAAACATCACCCCAATAACAGGAATAAACGTTGAAACAGTTTGAATGCCACGACCAATACCATTGGCTAAAATAGCTGTAATCCAATTTGGAGCATTGATGGCATGAAGTAGCTCGGTTGTACCATTAACAAAAATAGTGCCACAAAGCACATCAAAAAAATCAATAAACACCGCACCAAAATTAATCGCCACCATAAACATGGCATACATAGCTAACAAAAAGAACGGGATTCCAGTAATACGCCCTAACGCAATATTATCTAACCTATCAGAAAACCGACGGCTAAGCTCACGCGGTTTCTCAATGACTTTTTTACAAATTACATCAATCGTGTCATAACGGGCGCTAGCAAGTGCCACATCGATTTCATTATCACACCACTTTGCAAGCGACAAGCGGCAGTCCGCTAACATTTTGGTTTCACGTTGTGATAAGTGATAGCGCGAATCATCTAATAAGGCATCTATCAATTGCCAGCGATTAAATTGGCGCACAACACTATCTTCAGGCAGATCGCAAATATAACCATGAATCACCGCTTGCTGATCCTCGCCAAGCAGATCAATCGATGGCTGTGCTGCATATGGATGCATTACCATGTTTTCGATTTGTTGATAAAAGCCCTGCAAGCCCGTTTTTTGACGAGATGATATTGCCACCACAGGACAACCGAGCAAAGTTGACAACAGATCAACATTAATCTGTTCGCCCATGGCTTTAACTGCATCGCTCATATTTAACACAACAATCATCGATACTTGTAAATCAATCAACTGACAAGTTAAATACAAACTACGTTGCAAATTAGTTGCATCAATAATATTAATAATCACGCATTCACTTTCGGACAGCACGAATTGGCGCGCAATAAGCTCATCTTGCGAAACACTAAGCAGATCAGGCTCAATTGAATACGTACCAGGCAAATCGATAACTTCATATTGTGTATGATGATAAGTGAACATACCGGTTTTACGTTCAACAGTCACGCCCGGCCAGTTCCCTACTCGCTGTTTTGAACCCGTTAGTATATTAAATAACGTTGTCTTACCACTATTAGGGTTACCAATTAATGCTATCTTCACGCACTAACCTCCATCACTTCAATGGCTTGTGCTTCTTTACGACGCAAGCAAAGTGCAAATCCACGCATTTTAATTTCAATCGGATCGCCAAGTGGCGCAACGCGCACAGCCAAAACCTTACAACCCGGCGTAATGCCCATTGCAAGCAACTTTCGACGAAAGGGTAACGATTCAGGTAATAATCGAGTAATCACCGCCTCGCGCCCTAAAGGTAACTGGTTAAGGGTAAAAGATGACATTATGCTTCCTAAAAATAACGATAATATAGATTGAAGTAATCGTTTAAATTAAAGATGCACATTTTAAAAAAATATCAGGGTTATTTTTGGTGTAAAAATGCGAATTATTCTCAATAACAATAAATAACAAGTAAAAAAAAAACAAAAAAATAGCTAAACCATAGAAAATTCAAATTAAAACTCATTTGGTTTTGCGCTTTTATACCTGTCAAATAAATCTTAACAATAGCTTTCAAATGTTCTAAAAACGCTATTGTTTTTATAAAAGTTGCTCAGGTATCGTATTTATTTTTTAATAAAATTAAGTGGTTAACCGTGTTTTCTTGTGAAAAACGGCAAAAAAAACTTTAATAAAATCAATACCTTTTCTGACCGATTTTTGGATAAAATAATAACTTTTTGGGTTGGTGAATAGAATAAATTGGGTACGGTGGTTTCGGACGTTTTGACCTTTGGTGAACAAAATAGTTATAGTGACCACGTTCGAGCTAAGGGAATTAAAGCGAATGCCCTTAGCAATCTCACGCTATCGCTGCAGAATGTGGCTTTCGGCTACACTCAGGTGTCAAATTTGTTCCAGACAAATTTATCGTTCCAGACGGAGAATAACCTCGCTCTGTTGTCGGCACATTCTGACGCAGTAGTAAGACAAACAACATAACCATCGTTTTTGGAAAGATTATTATACTTTTATAATTATCTATTTGATTTTATTTTAATTTAATTTGCCACCCACGCGGCGGTGAACTAGAAGCCAATATACTATAATCCGATTTTGCAAAAGGCAAATAGGATTTTTGTTTTATAAAACCCTTTTTTATAGGTTACTTTTAATTTGTTATTTTTATTAGTTTTTTTTAATAAAAAAAAGGTTAGCTGTATTTTAGATTTTTGGGTAGTGCGTAAATTTAACCGCTAATAGAATAGTTGAGTAGAATTTTGACCCCAGCAGGAATCGAACCTGCAACTAGCCCTTAGGAGGGGCTCGTTATATCCATTTAACTATGAGGTCATAGGGGGCTCATTTTAATAAATTTACAAAGATAATGCCATTTAAATAACGAAAAATTTTTTATTTTAGGTAATCATGATACAATTATCTCAAATTTAACCTCATTACTTTTAATTGAAGATACTATGAAAAAACGAATCGTTGGTATGATGTTTTCTGTAATGGCACTCACAGGTTGCGCTACTTATCAGGCCGAAAATAATTCCTATAGTGATCCGTTATCTGGCTTTAACAAAACCATGTTTGATGTTAACTACTATGCGCTTGATCCTTATATTTTGCGCCCTACGGCAGTCGCTTGGAAAGATTACGTCCCATCCCCTGTTCGTACAGGTGTGGTTAACTTTTCCTCTAACCTTTCTGAACCCGCTTCAATGGTGAACAATTTATTACAAGGTGATGTTCATAAAGCGGGTACGCATTTAGCACGATTCTTTTTAAATACCGTTTTCGGTTTTGCGGGTTTAATGGATGTTGCTAGTATGTCAGATCCACAACTACAAAAAGGTGGCAAACGGAGTTTTGGTGATGTACTAGGCCATTACGATGTGCCTTATGGTCCTTATGTTGTGTTACCGTTTTATGGATCAGCAACGTTAAGAAACGAAGGTGGTAGCTTAGTTGACTCTCTTTATCCACCGCTTGTTTGGTTAGATTGGCAGTGGACTTTAGTGCGTGGTGCGTTTGACGGTATTGAAGCACGTGCGGTCGCGATCGAATATGAAGATTTAATTAAAAATAGCGATGACCCTTATAACTTTATGCGTAATGCTTACTTCCAACGTAATGACTTTGTGGCATCGGGCGGTAAAGTCGACGAAGGCAAGCAAAAACAACGTGAAGAAGCGATTAATGATGTTATTAATGATATCGATTCACAATAACTTTAATTAAATTATGCTGTTGTGTTAAATCACACTAATAAACAAACCGCCATTAATTGGCGGTTTTTTATGGTCTTTTATTTATGATGACGCTAATTTAGCCGCTTTTATTTGCCTATTTAGTTCGATATTGGTTTCATTTCTGGCAGATAATGCCAAAATCGGCTTGGCATTTGTTGTCGTTGTAATTTAGGATTGATGCGTTCTTTGATGGTTAACGCATTGCAATAGCGTAACCACATGGTTTGAAATAGTGCTTCGTCTTCGGTTAGATAATGTTGATTAACTTGGCTATTGATAATCAGATCATCTTTATCAATAAGCGAAACCGGTTCAATCCCGTGTAAATTATAAATATAACCATATTCACGCTTTTCGTCATATATTGCCCATTTTTGATCGGCAAAACGTTCTTTAAAAAATTTAAGCACCAACGGCAAAACATTATAAATAGGTGCAATAATCGAAAAATAGATCTTATCTTCCCTATCGTTAGGCTCAACAACATCTTTAACAGGATTATTAATAGCATTAAAGCGTACAAATTGCATCACTCTATGCCGCTCCCGACTCACTTTTTTAGCAATATCATGCACAGTTAACACATCTTGATCGGCAAAATCAGTTTCGATTGATTTAGAGGATTTAAATACCTTACAAATGTAACGAAAAACAATTAAATCACTTTCAGGTAATTCCGATAGCCAAACATACATCAACTGACTAAGCGCAACTTTGCTAATCTTGTTAATTAATGCTACCCGTACTCGTTCATATTTTGCATCACAGAATTCAACATGATGCCTATCAGACACTAACAACGGTTCGATCTGCCCTGTGGTTAATAAGCATTCGGGCATTTTTTTGAGTTTAAAAGCATCAAACACAGCACAAAGCAAGCTTTCAAAGCTCTTATCATAATAAAACACCAACATGTTTTACCAACCCATTACTAATTGCTGTGGAGTATTTATCTGTTTATCTTCTAGCAAAGGCGGATCTTGCAACGTAAGTCGGATATATTCGGCCGATGAATTGAGTAATTTGAATTTTCTCATTTCGTGACAAATAACAAAAAATTGTGCACGTTTTAAAACAACGCCAATGCGTTTAAGCGCATCAAGAGTAAGCTTTCGATGCCGTCTTGCCATCACAATTAACTTGGCAGACTTAACTCCAATGCCTGGCACTCGTAATATTTTTTGATAACTATCACGATTAACATCAACCGGAAAAAACTGCGGATTACGGATTGCCCAAGCCAATTTAGGATCAACAGTTAAATCTAGATCGGGATATTGATCGTTAACGATTTCATCGACATTAAAATCATAAAAACGCAATAACCAATCGGCTTGATATAAGCGATTTTCGCGCACTCTTGGTACTTCTTGCACAACAGGCAGTCGTTTGTCGTAGCCATTTACCGGAATAAATCCCGAATAATAAACTCGCTTCATACTTGGTCGTTTATAAAGTTTAGCGGTTAATTGCAAAATTTGCTTATCCGACTCATCTGTCGCACCAATAATAACTTGAGTACTTTGCCCTGCAGGTACAAATTTGGGTGTGGATCGAAATTTTTTGCGATCTTCAATATTTTCTATCACATTTTGATGAATTTGGCGCATAGGTTGATAGATGCTTTGATGATCTTTATCGGGCGCGAGTAATTTAAGGTTTTCTTCGGTTGGAATTTCTAAATTAACACTCATCCTATCAACTAATAAGCCAGCTTGATTAATTAGATCATTACTCGCACCGGGGATCGCTTTCATATGTATATAGCCATTAAAGCCATGCTCATCACGTAAAATCTTTACCACTCTAATCATTCTTTCCATGGTGTGATCTGGGCTTCGAACAATCCCCGAACTGATAAATAAACCTTCAATATAATTACGGCGATAAAATTCAATGGTCAAATTGGCCAGCTCGCGCGGAGTAAAGCCTGCTCTTGGAATATCATTACTTTGCCGGTTAATACAATAAGCACAATCAAACATGCAATAATTTGTCAGCATAATTTTAAGTAACGAAACACATCTTCCATCGGCAGTAAAGGTATGGCAAATACCAGATTTATGTGCATTACCGATACCTTTAGCTTTATTACTTCTTGATGCGCCACTTGACGAGCAAGAAATATCATATTTTGCTGATTCGGCTAATATTTCAAGTTTAGTTATTATTTTTTCGGACATATTCAACTCATTAAAACACTGTTTATTTATACAGTGTACAGCAATCATATAAAGCTTGGCAAGCAAATATTGCTAGTTAAAATAGTGATCATTCGAACTCTTTACAGTCGCTTTATTAAGCTGTTCTATTTAGCTTAATTGCTTTATTTATTTAAATATCAAGGTGATATTTACAGATACAAATAAAAAACACGCCAAGGTATTGTTCAGCTTACAAGTGTACGCTATAATCAACGCACTTTTTTGTATGAAGCCAGATAACTTAGGAGCTAAATAGTAAATGAAACGTGTTGTAATTACAGGGTTAGGAATTCTTTCAAGTATTGGGAATAATACTAAAGAAGTTTTAGAATCACTAAAAATCGGTCGTAGCGGTATTACCTTTTCCCAAGAAATGAAAGATAGCGGAATGCGTAGCCATGTATGCGGGAATGTCAAGCTCGACACAACAGGACTGATTGATCGCAAAGTTGTTCGCTTCATGAATGATGCTTCTATTTATGGTTATCTCGCTTTACAACAGGCTATCGAAGATGCAAAATTAACCCCAGAACAAGTCTCTAACCCTCGCACTGGTTTAATTGCTGGTTATGGTGGCTCAACCAAAACACAATACAATGTCGTTGCTGGCATGAAAGAAAAAGGCCTACGTGGTGTTGGTCCTTATGCTGTAACCAAATCAATGTCATCGGCGATTTCGGCTTGTTTAGCAACCCCATTTAAAATCAAAGGGATTAGCTACTCAATGACATCTGCTTGTGCAACATCGGTTCACTGTATTGGTCACGCTGCCGAACTGATTCAACTTGGAAAACAAGATATCGTTTTTGCTGGTGGTGGCGAAGAACTGTGCTGGGAAATGTCATGCGAATTCGACGCCATGGGTGCTTTATCAACTAAATATAACGACAACCCAGAAAAAGCATCACGCGCTTATGATAAAAATCGTGATGGCTTTGTTATTGCAGGTGGTGCTGGCATGGTTGTTGTTGAAGAATTAGAACATGCCCTTGCTCGTGGTGCTCATATTTATGGCGAACTTGTTGGCTATGGTGCAACATCAGATGGGCATGACATGGTTGCCCCATCAGGCGAAGGTGCAATGCGTTGTATGCAACTTGCTATTCAAGATTTAGATGTTCCAGTTGATTACATCAACACCCACGGCACATCAACCCCAGTGGGTGATGTCAAAGAGTTATGGGCAATCAAACAAGTATTTGGCGATAACATTCCAGCGATTTCATCAACCAAATCAATGACAGGTCACTCATTAAGTGCAACTGGTGCGCAAGAGCTTATCTATTCATTATTAATGTTGGAACATGGATTTATTACACCAAGTATTAATATTGATGAACTTGATGAAGCTGCAATTGGTATGAACATTATTACTGAACCAACCGAACGTGAACTTACCACAGTCATGTCAAATAGCTTCGGTTTTGGTGGTACAAATGCCTCAATTGTTATGAAAAAATACAAGGGTTAATAAGCAAATTTAACTATATTCATAAAAAACCGTTCTGTAATGAACGGTTTTTTTTTATTGCTAAATAATGCCACTGACTAACCAACTTACTGCTGACAAAAGGAACACCTAAAAACAGCAATGACTATATTAACAGTTATAGCACCTTACTCAAAAATAGCTTAGTACGTTCGTTTTGCGGATATTTAAAAATCTGCTCGGGCGAGCCCTGCTCTTGAATAATTCCCTGATCGATAAAAATCACACGGCTGGACATTTCCCGTGCAAACCCCATCTCATGGGTAACAACAATCATAGTCATGCCTTCTTGCGCTAATGACTTCATGACAGCAAGCACCTCACCAACGAGTTCAGGATCAAGCGCCGATGTAGGTTCATCAAATAACATCACTGTTGGTTCCATCATCAAAGCCCTAGCTATTGCCACGCGTTGCTGTTGACCTCCAGATAATTGACTTGGGTAAGCGTCGATCTTATCAATCAAACCGACTTTAACAAGCAAACTTTCAGCTTTAGCAATAGCATCAGTTTTCGCCATCTTTTTGACATCCATTGGCGCTAAAATCAAATTTTGCAATACCATCATATGGGGGAACAGATTAAAACGCTGAAACACCATACCTACCGATTCACGTAACTGGTTAATATTGGTTTTAGGGTCATGTACTTTAAAACCATTAACGACAATTTCGCCCGATGTGATATCTTCTAACGCATTAATACAACGCAAAAAAGTACTCTTACCCGACCCCGATGGCCCAATGATCGAAATGACCTCTTTTTCTTGAATATCACACGTAATACCACGCAATACATGGATATCACCAAACTGTTTTTGTAGATTTTTAATGTGAATCACTTTTGCCTAACCTTTTTTCCATATATTTCACAAAGAGTGATAATAAAAACGTCATAGACCAATAAACAATCGAAATAATAAAATAAGGTTCAGCATAAACCGCATTGGCAGCACCCGCAGTTCTAGCCGCATAAGCCAAATCAATAAGCCCAATAGCTGAACCTAATGATGAATCCTTTAAAATAGCAATCGCATTATTGCCCAAAGGCGGTAACATTCGGCGAAAAGCTTGTGGCAAAATGACTTTGCGCATTGTACTGCCATAACCCATACCCAGCGATCGGGCAGCTTCCATTTGCCCTTTATCGATGGATTGAATGCCGGCACGGAATATTTCAGAAATATAAGCACCAGCATTCAACGTAATTGCTAATATACACGAAATAAACGCGCCATATTGAACACGTAAATATCGGGCAACTTCTGGCGAAATCAAATAATCGGACACCAAAATACCGTTATTAGGATGTAACAAAAATGGCATAACAACAAAATAAGTCACCATAATTTGCACAAATAATGGCGTACCACGAAAGGCACTAACATAAATTTTCACCGGCCACTTAACCAACACACACAGCACATATTTATAAATACCATGCCGACATTGAGCAACCCGACCAATTCCTAATATTAAGCCCCAAAAAGTACCAAGCACTACACAAACAACAGTGCAAGTCACTGTCATTATTGCGCCATCAATAAACAGCGGTAGATAATCTTGTATAATATCCCAGTTAAATCCCATCACTAAAACCTATTGGCCAAATTAATTAATTGGTAAAGTTGGTACGTTGTCATCAAACCATTTGCGATAAATTTTGCTATAAGTTCCATCAGCAACAATTTTTTTAAGTCCTGCATTGATTTTATCATTTAACTTTTGATTGCCTTTAGCAACAGCGATACCAAAATACTGAGGTTCAAAATTTGAATCAGAAATCAAATTAAAATCCTTACCGGGATGCATTTTGATATAAAACTTAACTACCCCAACATCACTAACAGCGGCATCAATACCTTGTTCATATAAATCTTGTAAAAGAAGCGGTGTATTATCAAAACGCTTAATAGCGCGGCTATTACGACCTAAAACTTTCGAGACAACAACATCAGCCGTACTACCATTAACAACCCCTACTGTTTTGGTGTTCAAATCAGTAAGCGAGGTAATATTTGACCCTTGTTGAGTCACAATAACTTGTTCTGCTGGAAAATAAGGTAACGAAAAATCAACTGAATTTTTACGTTTATCGGTAATTGTAATTCCAGAAATAATAATATCGCGCTCACCATTATTTAGACTTGCAAAAATACTGTCCCAAGGGGTATTAATCAGCTTAATATTAAAATGCTCAGCATCTGCAATTGCTTTAATCAGATCAATATCAAAGCCTTCTAACTCACGTTGGCTATTTTCGAACTCAAATGGACGATAAGTCCCACCTGCACCAACCACATAAGTTGGCTCATCAGCATAAGAAAAAGCACTAAAAACAAGCATACTACTAGCAAAGATTAACGAAAAAAAAGACTTCATCATGGCTTCCTAATTGTAAATAAATGGAAAAATATGATAACTTTTGAACAAAATATTGCAACTTAATATTCTAATAAAATAACTTAATAGGTCTTACTTCTAATAAAAACAGAAAAAAGTAAATCATAAATTGCTAGTTAATTATGTAAATTTTATTTTTTTATTGGAAAGGTTTAGGGGTTTTTATTCGTTGAAAAAGCGCTTTTGCAGTTTTGTAGCAAAAGCGCATGTTTTTGAATATTAGTTAGGATAAACGCAAACTCCATACCCAATAATAGTTTGATTACCTATTGTACCTTTAGAGTCGACATAAGGGTAAATATTAGAACTTCTACTATATGCAAAGCTTCCTCCTGGATATATCGAATTAGAGTAGCGCGTAGTTCCCCACTCTGAGTAAAGCCCCCCACCTATTATACGCTGGTAATAATTCCCTCTTCCATTACTACAATTACTCTCACATGCATTAGTCAAAAACCTTTTTTGCGCAGAGTAATAACCAGTCGGACGACACACTTCGCTATCCCAAAGATCAGCAGCAACACTCTCCCAAAAGCCTATTATTCCACGAACACCAAAAAACCATCGTTTCAATTCAAAACCATATTTCACCTCGTTACCTCTACTATCCCTACCGATCAATTCAAATTTTTGCGGCAAAGCTGGGCGAACAACGCGAGACGAATATGTAGGGCCATTTAACGTTACCCGCGTTACATATTTTGATTTATCCGTAATCCATCTATCTTCGTTTGTACCTTGGTTTGGTAATCTCCAACTCACCGTTGCCCTTATAATACCACTCGTAACTACAGACCAACTCAATTGGCTTGCATCCACCCCAACTATATCCAAATCAAAATACAATCCATCTAGCCCCGTTGTTGGAAAATTTTGGTTGTATGAACGTGTTGGGAGAACTAAAAAGCCCTTAGCTGGATTCCATTTGTCTGATGGGCCTGCGTAGCGAGGATTATCATTAGGGTCGATACCAGTAGTACCACCATATAACAAATTCGGCCTTGCGTAACAGATAGTAGCAGAAGAATCCGGCTTGATATAATACTCCGCACGACCTCCACTAAAAGTGCTACTATTCGGCACACCATATTGTGTAGTTAAACTTCCTCCTGTACTACTTAAGACTAACTTATAAGGTGCATTACATATATTTAATGTATCACTACGACTAACGGTATAGCCATCTTTATTATAAATCACTACCCACATACTCCCTGTTGTAGTTACTCCACCTGCTCCCTGTCCATCTCCATCATCATCTCCCCACTTCCCTCGGGTAATTAAATTATTGAGACTTACGCTACTTGAATTCGACGGCACCACCATATGAATATCATTAAATGTTATTCCAGCAGGAACCACTATCGGGTTTGTCGAACTCGATGTGTTTGTCGATGGCGTGATAGTCCTTCCATCTGGCAACTCGATTGCCAAAAAGGTATCCGTATTAGTTGCCTTTGTCTGTCCTCCGTCGAATGTTAAATACGGCGGAGTACCTTCAATGACTCTTGATGTATGTGCCGTTAATGCCACAGAACTCTGTGTATATGACAATAACAACAATGACGCAAAGAATAATGCCGATTTAAATAACAATGAAGGTCTAAACCATAATGGCGGTTTGAATACTAATGGCGGTCTTAATAACCACTTGGATATCGACGATAATTTTGCCGAAGAGATTGTCGAAGAGCCCTCCAAGAACATCGCCTGAAAAAACCGCGATGACGGCGTCGATTTCGCTACGCGAAATGACTTCGGTGATAAAAATAAGAACTGTGTCTGATTTTGACTACGATGATATTGAAAAAGATTTAGGGCGTAGGTTTGGCAGGCCAGATGCCAGATGCCAGATGCCGATTATGATAGCGCATTTCGATTATCCTGTCAAGTAAATTTTTGTTTTATTTGATTTTTTTATAATTGACCGCTCAACTAATGAGCACTCCCTTGCTTTAAAAGCGCTTAAATTATAGTCGATTGATTAATAACGCGCTAGGTTTTTTGTTAAATATTTGTAAAGTTTTGTTAATGGTGTTTTTTTATTTGGATTTGGTGGATAGCTTTTGAGCGGCGGTTTAAAATAAAAAACCAAATAAAACCAATATGTTTTCTGACTGATTTTTGAGTGATGATTTGTTTTTTGTAAAAATAATTCCATAAGATACGTCATATCCATAATATACAGTGACAAAATCACAACAACAATGGGTACTTTCTTCACTCTGTATTGCTTTTTATCTTCATCTTGCAAAATTCACTCATCTAGTTTACTTTACTTATACACGGAAAATTAAATAAATAACTAGAGCGTAAACATGACGATATCATTTAAAGAGCAGCAGCAACGAATCAGCTTTGTTAAGCAGTTTTTTGCCAGCCAACTTACCGAACGTTTGTCACTAATCGAAGTGCAAGCTCCGTTACTCAGTAAAGTTGGCGATGGTATTCAAGATAATTTATCTGGTACAGAACATGCCGTGCAAGTTAAAGTGAAGGCAATCCCTAATACGCAATATGAAGTGGTGCATTCACTGGCTAAATGGAAGCGTAAAATTTTAAGCGATCACCATTTTGAAGCTGGCGAAGGAATTTATGCCAATATGAAGGCATTACGCCCAGATGAAGATAAGCTTTCACCAATTCATTCGGTTTATGTTGATCAATGGGATTGGGAAAAGGTAATTCGCCCTGAAGATCGCAATTTAACTTATCTAAAACAGACTGTTGACAATATTTATGCCGCCATTAAGGCAACTGAAAAGGCAGTATCACAACAATATCATATTTCGCGATTTTTACCTGAATCGATCACCTTTATCGATAGTGAACAATTATTAAAACGTTACCCAAATTTATCCCCTAAAGAGCGCGAAAATGCAATAACCAAAGAACTTGGTGCCGTATTTTTAATTGGTATTGGCGGTAAATTATCGAATAATGAAAAACATGACGTCCGTGCCCCCGACTATGATGACTGGAGTAGCGTAAATGATTTAGGATCTAAAGGCTTAAATGGTGATATTTTAGTCTGGAATCCGATTTTAAATAGTGCATTTGAAATTTCATCAATGGGAATTCGTGTCGATGCTGAAACGCTAAAACATCAATTAAAACTGACTAATGATGAAGATCGCTTACAACTTGATTGGCATAAAGCGTTAATCAATGGCGATTTGTTGCAAACAATTGGTGGTGGCATTGGCCAATCGCGTTTAACAATGTTACTTCTGCAACAAAAGCACATAGGCCAAGTACAAGCAAGTGTATGGGACGATGACGTCAAAGCAAATTACAGTAATTTATTATAACCAATCACCAACAAAAAATAGGGCCTTGCGCCCTATTTTTTTGCTTAAAAAATTTAAATTAATTTGTCACTGGCTCATCACTTTGTACTGGCGCTGATTCTGTATTTTGTGGAGTAGATTTTGATGACTGCTTTTCAGTGGCAACACCATCTAAACGAACATAAACAATATGTTGCTGACCACGATCACACGATCCTACAATTTTACCTTCAATTTGTTCCTCTGATTTGTCAGCAGGTTCAAGTTTAAGCTGAAAATGCGATGGATCAACACCGTTATTTTTAATTTTTTCGGCAATATTGGCGCTAATTTCATCACAATTTGATGCCGCAGCTAACATAGGTAAACTAAGTAAAAACACACCGATTAATTTTTTCATTTTTTTCCCCTTTTATATATGATTTGATTATTGAATGCATTATAAAACTATTGATTACACTGTCTATCAACTTTTAATGGGCGATTAAAAACAGCCTGCAAGTATATTACACATCCAACAAGATTATTGTTTTGTTGGGTAATATTAAAACAAACCGATGGCTTCAATTTATTCACTGTACAATTTGATAAGTGCTTAATAAACCTGTTAATAACTCAGTAACACCTTGATTAATAATTTATTTTTTAAAAGGTTAAATATTAAACGACTTTATTTTCGATCTTATTTTAATAAAAATAGCCACTCTTTTTTTTAGTTTTACAAAAATTATCTTATGATTATTGGTAAGCAAAAAACCAATCACCAAACAAATTTGATTGGCACCCAATCAATCACTTTGCACAAATTATAAGGCAGTAAAAAAGGCGATTAACCCAAAAAAGACACCTGGGCAATTGGCAATAGCAAGTGGCCAGTCTTTCTTTTCTCTCAATAACCCATAACTAACCCAAAGCGCACAGTTAACGGCTGCGGCTAGTGGTTGAGTTGGATTGGATTTTAATCCATGCAAATTATCGATGATTTGCGGAATATAAGAAATATACATTCCTAATGATGCTATCGTGGCGATAATACCCAAAATACGAAAAGCCTTCGGTGAAAGATGCAAAATAGCCTCCTAATAGCATTTATGATTTATCATCTTATGTGCTCAATTATAGCTAGTTAGAATACTATCAGCAATCCACCCTCTAAAGCTTAATCCTGTAAATTGTATTAAAATAAGACAAGCAATTCACTCACCTTGCATTACGGGCTAAGATTTATAAAAAAATCCACTATTAATCAATAAAATAAAACAACAATCAATAATTAATTTCGGCACGTGGTAACAAATAACAAGGCATAACTAATTTCAATAATTGGTTAAACGATTTAATATTTTTTAACATTTTTTTGATTATTTTAGTACAGTTTGCTTTGTACAATAATAGTCAATTGATAATTTTAGCTACAGAGCCAATATACTAAAAAGAACCAAAAATATTTATTCACTGTATGACTTAATAACTGTTGAATAATCCTGTTGATAACTTTTTAATATTATGATTAATTTATAATTTTATTTAAGATCAAATATTAAACAATCATAACAATAATTTTATTTTAGTTATAATTCAAAATGTCCATAACTTAACCTAATTGCACCAAGACCATCGCCAAAACTGGCACCTTGCGACACAATCACACCATCTAATAACAGCTTATTAAGCAAAGCAGATTCTTGCGCAACCGTGTTCACTGGTAAATAAGCATACAAGTGAAAGCCACCCAGTGGAGCTTGATAAGTAATATCACTGCCAAAATAACTATCTAACCACTGCATTAACTGTTCAGCTTTGACTTGCAACGCTTGGCATAGATGCTGTTGATGGCTTACGTAGTGATGTTGCAAATACTCTTGCGCCAATAATTGTGGCAAAATGCTTAATCCTGAGTCGATATGTTGTCGAATTTTTGCTAGATTTTCGATAATATCACGTGGGGCAACCATCCACCCGACGCGAATATTTCTCCCTATATATTTTGATAGCGAACCCAGATAAATCACTTGGTTATGCTGTTCAAATTTTTTAATTGGTGATACGGCCAAATCACGTTTAAACGCTAAACGACTATAAGCATCATCTTCAACAATCCCAATACATTGAGATCGACAAAATGCCAATATTTCTTTCTTGCGTTCATTACTCATAACAAACCCCATCGGATTTTGGAAGACAGGATTTAAAAACAACCATTTTATGTGATGTTGTTGTACACAGCTAGCAAGACTTTCAAGCGTGATACCATCATTATCACACTCAATACCATACAAACGTAATCCTGCTGCTTGAAACAGTGGCAAAGAATAAAAATAAGATGGCGACTCAATACCCACCGAATCCCCGGGTTTAAGCAACCCCTGCGTAATCAAAAACAACGATTGCTGTGTGCCCGATGTAATTAAAATCTCTTCAGGATCAACTTGCATCGCAAACTGCTTTTGCATATAAATAGCAATTTGCATCTTTAGTGATGGCAACCCCAATTGTAATGTATCGCTATTTTTTTCGTGCATAATCAATTCATCTAATGAGACATTGGGTAACTGAAGTTTGGGGATCAAATGCGTTGGTAAATCACCATTAGCCAGATCACAAATGGATAATTGCGTACGCATTTGTGCCGATTTTTGTTGATAAAACGATTGCTTATTTTGATAAAAATGCGCAGGTAAACGCCAATGAATCGATGAATAGGTTTGCATTCCCCATTTTTGATTATTGACATAAGTACCGCTTCCTTGCCGACGGATCAGCACACCACGTTCCGTTAACAAATCTAAAGCATGGACAACCGTTGAACGATTAACAGACAATTTTTTTGCCAATTCGCGTTCTGAAGGCAACCTTTCGCCGGCTATCAACATACCTTGCTCAATATAATCTTCAATAAGTTGTGTCACTTTCTTAAAAAGTGCACCTGACAAGGGTGCTAGTTTTTGCTGATCCCACATGATTATTTCGCTTTAACAGGTTTCATGGCTTGCTTGGGCTGGTTTATTACCGCAAACACTGCAAAATTGGATGGTACTATTATAGTCCAATTGGCTGTTTTTTGTGGTGTTTTATTTTTGAATAATACAAAGCATTAAATACAGTTAGACAATATCGTCATTATTGATTGAATCAGGAGCAAAAAAATGAACCCAATTACAGGCACACAAACCGTTAAACGTGGCATGGCACAAATGCAAAAAGGTGGCGTTATTATGGACGTGGTTAACGCAGAACAAGCCCAAATAGCGGAACAAGCTGGCGCAGTTGCCGTAATGGCTTTAGAGCGAGTGCCCTCAGATATCCGCGCCGCGGGTGGAGTTGCTCGAATGGCTGATCCAACTATTATTGAACAAGTCATGAAAGCGGTCACTATACCTGTGATGGCTAAAGCACGCATTGGTCACATTGTTGAAGCTCGTATTTTAGAATCAATGGGCGTTGACTATATTGACGAAAGCGAAGTGCTCACCCCTGCCGATGAACAGTATCACTTACTCAAAGAAGAATTCACCGTACCATTTGTTTGTGGTTGTCGTGATCTGGGCGAAGCGCTACGCCGAATTGGCGAAGGTGCATCTATGCTACGCACCAAAGGTGAACCCGGCACCGGCAACATTGTTGAAGCTGTGCGCCATATGCGTAAAGTCAACGAACAAATTCGCCAAGTTGCTAACAAATCGAAAGATGAATTAATGACTTTTGCCAAAGAGATAGGTGCACCTTATGAGCTAGTATTGCAAATCAAACAGTTAAAAAAACTACCTGTTGTTAACTTTGCCGCTGGCGGCATAGCAACCCCTGCCGATGCGGCACTTATGATGCAATTGGGTGCTGACGGTGTTTTTGTTGGATCTGGCATATTCAAATCCCAAAATCCTGAAAAGTTTGCTAAAGCCATTGTCCAAGCAACCACTTATTTTGACGACTATCCACGTTTAGCCGAGCTTTCAAAAGGCTTGGGTAACGCAATGAAAGGAATTGAAATCAGTACACTTGCTCAATCAGAAAGAATGCAAGATCGAGGTTGGTAATGACAACTTTAGCTCATAACGACATTAAACACATTGGAGTGCTCAATTTGCAAGGTGCAGTCAGTGAGCATATAACAATGCTTAATAGCATCAACAATGTACAAACAACTTTAGTTAAACATCCAGAACAATTAACCAAGCTAGACGGATTAATCATTCCTGGTGGCGAATCGACTACCATTAGCCGTTTAATTAAACAAAATGGACTTGTCGAACCGATAAAACAATTTGCCAAACAAGGCAAAGGCATATTAGGCACCTGCGCGGGACTGGTGCTTTGCGGTCATAGCACAACTCATAACGAGGTCGAATTGTTGGGCTTAATGGATATTTGTGTTGAACGCAACGGCTTTGGACGGCAAATTAACAGTTTTGAAACAACCTTAGAGGTACCAACGATTGGCAGGCAAATACCAGCAATATTTATTCGCGCACCTTATATTGCCAAAGCAGGACAAACTGTTGAACAACTCGCATTCGTTGGAAAGCGTTGCATTATGGCACAACAAGGTAATATTTTGGTATGTGCTTTTCATCCTGAATTAAGCAAGGATAATCGAATTATGCGTTATTTAGTTGATAGGTGTTAAAGGGGTGATACTGTAAAAACAGCAAAATAAAAACTTTAATAAAATCAATACCTTTACTGACAGATTTTTGAGCGGAAAATCAAGCCTTTTTGTTTTGGTGAATAGAATGGATTAGGTGCAGAGGTTTCGGACGTTTTGACCTATAGTGAACAAAATAGCTATTGTGACCACGTCCGAGCTAAGGGAATTAAAGCGAATTCCCTTAGCAATCCCGCGCTTGGCTGCAGAATGTGGCCTGCGGCTGCCCGACGCCGTCGCTCGGTCTTAACGCACCGGCTATGATTCGCTCCCGGCGAAGCATAGCCTCGCCAAACATCCCTGTTTGGCGTGCTAACCTCGCTCTGTTGTCGGCACATTCTGACGCCGGAATAGGACAAACAACATAACCATCTTTTTTTTGGGATGGGTTGTTGTGTTTTTATTAGGCGGTTTTTGTTAAAAAACAGCCAGAAAAACATCAATAAAATCAATACCTTTCCTAACCAACTTTTGAGCGAAAAATCAGGACTTTTTTGTTTTGGTGAATAGGATGGATTGGGTGCGGTGGTTTCGGACGTTTTGACCTTTGATGTACAAAATAGCTACAGTGACCACGTCCGAGTCAGGGAATTAAAGCGAATTCCCTAACAACCCACGCTTTGGCTGCAGAATGTGGCCTGCGGCCGCTCGGTCTTAACGCACCGTTTGTGGACGCGTTCCAGACGCACCACAAACTCGCCAAACATCCCTGTTTGGCGTGCTAACCTCGCTCTGTTGTCGGCACATTCTGTGCGCCGGAATAGGACAAACAACATAACCATCTTTTTTGGAAGATATTATGTTTTTATAATTATATAATTGATTTTATTTGAATTAACCGCCTACACGGCGTTAAAGACAGTTACGCTAGGCTCGATCAATATGAGCATTTTCTAAACCACCTATACGGCGTTAAAGTGTCACTTACCAACATTCGAGCAAACACCTCATTTCTAAACCACCTATACGGCGTTAAAGTAGAACTTAAGATTTGATAAATCTTGCTATATAAAGATAAACAACAATTTCATTTTTGAAAACCCTTTTTTTGAGGTGTTTTATAATTTATTGATTTTATTTAATTTTAAATTATCATTAAAAAAGGGTTTGGAGTGGTTAAATTGCTGTTATTAGAGCGCTATTTGTGGTTTTGTTGATTTGTTGCATGTCGGCGCTTTGCTTAGGTTGTGTAAGCGGTTGATTTTCCTTGAAAATACAAAAATAAAAACTTCAATAAAATCAATACCTTTCCTGACCACTTTTTGGATGTAATTGCATTGCTTTTTTACACAAAAACAACTCACAAAAAACACCTAAGATTATGTTATTTGTCTTGTTCCGGCGTCAGAATGTGCCAACAACAGAGCGAGGTTAGCACGCCAAACAGGGATTTTTGGCGAGGCTATTCTCCGTCTGAAACGACAAATTTGTCTGGAACAAATTTGAACATCTGAGCATAGCGAAGATGGCCTCGTAGAGGCGAGTATCAGGATGATACGAGTAGTGCCGCAAGCCACATTCTGTAGCCAAAGCGTGGGATTGCAAAGGGAATTCGCTTTAATTCCCTTTGCTCGGACGTGGTCACTGTAGCTATTTTGTTCACCCAAGGTCAAAACGTCCGAAACCTTGCCGTACTATAAATAGACCACAAACTTAAACCGCCACAGCGTAATCACTAGAATTGCCATCGACGCTTTCAGCATTGGCGGGGGGGGCGGCGAGATTGTGGCTTCGCCGCAATCGCGCAACCCTAAGAGAATGCCCCACTTACGCGGGGCTTTATTCTTTGATAAATTATCCTCTATCTGCACCATAACCACCCCCGCGACCCAAGGATTAAGAACTAAGAAATAAAAGCTAAGGTGCGAGGCAAAGACCATTACGGGCAAGGGTGTTTCTGTAGTTGAAGACTGCTCCGTCTCCCGAGCGAACATCAAAGCCATTGCTACCTGTAGAGTCGCTTGTCCAATAGACCGAGACAAAGTCCGCACCAGCGTAACCTTGCATGTAGCCCCATTCAGCGAAAAATCCTGCACCTATGTGACGCATGTAATCATTAACAGATGATTTAGGTGAGGCACTGCTTATGCCAACACATGGGAAATCAGTATTATCAACACCACATTTCGCGTTAGTTAAATCCCTAACTCTAGCAGTATGATAACCTAAAACACTACACCAAGATTGCTGGTTATTCCAAGTATCCCGCTTATTACCCCGATGGACGAACCACTGCTTTAACACAAATCCATACCTTACCTCATTACCTCGACTATCCCTACCGACCAATTCAAATGTCTGCGGCAAAGATGGCTTTGTAATTCGACCAGGATAACCTGCCTGTATTTGAGTGCTACTAGCCCTAGGACCACTTAACTTAACACGTGCGACAACTTTTCCCCTATCAGCACTAGGAATCCATGATTCATTAGCTGTTACACTTGTCACTGTAGCCGTTATTGCACCACGCGTAACCGGAGACCACGTCAACTGACTTGCATCGAGTCCACCAATGTCCAAATCAAAATACAACCCATCAGCACCCGTTGTAGGAAAATTTCGGCTGTAATTGTATGGATATGTAGACTGAGTTAAAAAACCCTTATCAGGATTCCATATGTTAGATGGACCAGCGTAATTGCCTGTGCCACGTTCAAGATTCGGCCTTGCGTACTGCACAAAGTAAGGAACGCAAGTACCACTGCCATACGGATTGATATAATACGTCACCGTACTACTACTAAAATTGGTTATATTAGGAACTCCGTACTGTGTTTGTAAATATCCCCCTACACTATCTAAAATTACCCTATAAGGAGCACTACATATACTTAATGTATCACTACGACTTACTGTATTACCATTCTTATCAGTAAATCTCACCGATACACTCCCGGTAGCCGTTACACTACCATCCCCATCATCATCCCTCCAATAATTATATCTAGTGACCAAATCACTTAAACTCACTGAACTAGCTGATGATGGAATTATCATATCTATATCACCCAAAGTACTCCCTGCATAAGGTAATCTTATTGGATTTGTAGCACTTGATGGATTAGTTGACGGTGTGAACCTTGTACCATCCTGCAACTTAATAGACAATAAACTATCTGTTGATATTGCCTTTGTCCGACCACCGTCGAACGTTAAATACGGAAGAGTACCTTCAATTATTCTTGATGTATACGCCGTTAATGCCACAGAACTCTGTGTATATAACAACAGCACGAAGAACAACGACAATCTCGGTAATCTAAATAATCTAAGTAAGTTTGGTAATTTAGATAACCTAAATAAACTAGATAACTTAAGTAAGATAGAAAAATTAAGTAAGCTAAGTAAAAAACTTAACCCCGACGAACACCACAACGATAACCTTGGCAATAATGCCAAGCCCGAAGACCGCGATAAATTCGGCGACCTCGTCAAACGCGATGAGTTCAATAACCTCGGTGATGAAAATAAGAACTGTGTCTGGTTTAGACTACGGTGAAATTGAAAAAGATTTAAGGCATAGGTTTGGCAGGCCATGTGCCATGTGCCATGTGCCATACATGGTAATGCATTTCGATTATCCTGTCAAGTAATTTTTGTTTTATTTACATTTTTTATGATTAATCGCTCGACTAACGAGCTTTCCCTTGCTTTTAAAGCGCTTAAATTATAACCGCTTGATTAATAATGCGCTAGTTTTTTTGTTAAATATTTGTAAAGTTTTGTTAAGGTTGGGGGTTTTGTTGGTGTGTTTTTGGAGGGGAATGTTTTTAGTTAAAAACGCCTTCACCTTAGTCACATGTAACCGATATAGTTTTAAGATTAAACCCTGCCTCTTTATAACATTTATACCTTACCCGTGCTAGAGACTTTAAATCTTCTCCAACTGGAACAAAGTCAATAATATCATGGTAAACATTGGCAAATTCAGGAAACTGCTCTTGTAAATTAATAAGCAGCGGTCGGCGGCCGCTGCTGCGTTTTTGTGGCCAGCTAATTTCGACTGGTGATCCCCCTTTCATACCTTCACCGGCTAAATTATGTGGTACAAAGCTGTCGGTGCTCAGTTGCCATAGGTATTCGTCTATTCGCTCGGCTTGAGCCTGATCTTGACATGCAACTTGCACACGTAAGTGAGCTTGCCATGCTTCGACAATTTTTTGGCATGCTAGTTTTTCGTAATAAAGCACGCCTGATTCGTTGGCTTCGGTTTGGTTTTCGAGTAGATAGAAGATCACTTTTTTCATAAATACTGGCTCGATTTATTGGTCAAGTAGATATTGAATCAACATAGCAACAGGACGTCCCGTTGCACCTTTTTGGGAGCCAGACTTCCATGCAGTGCCGGCAATATCTAAATGTGCCCATTGGTACTTTTCAGTAAATCGAGATAGAAAACAGGCAGCAGTAATCGTGCCACCATCACGCCCACCGGCATTAACAATGTCAGCGCATGTGGATTTGATCTGTTCTTGGAATTCATTGTCGATTGGCAAAGCCCAAGCTTTGTCGCCAGCTTTTTGCGATGCGCTAACCAATTGTGCAACTAATTTGTCGTTGTTGCCCATAACACCTGTATAGTGATGACCAAGTGCAACAATACAAGCGCCTGTTAAGGTGGCAATGTCGATGACGGTTTTTGGATTGTAGCGTTCAACATATGTTAAAGCATCGCACAATACCAAGCGTCCTTCGGCATCGGTGTTAATCACTTCAACCGTGGTGCCTGACATAGTGGTGAGTATATCACCTGGGCGGTAACTGTTGCCATCAGGCATATTTTCACAGCCGGCCATAACGCCCACAACATTGATCGGTAATTTAAGTTCAGCAACAGCTTGCATAACACCATAAACCGTTGCAGCGCCACACATGTCGTATTTCATTTCGTCCATGCCTGCGGCAGGTTTGATAGATATACCACCCGAATCAAACGTTAGCCCTTTGCCAACTAACACATAAGGCTGGGCTTTTTTGTCTTTAGCGCCTTGGTATTCAATAATGGTCATGATCGATTCATTTTGCGATCCGCGCCCAACAGCTAAGTAGGCATTCATATTTAATTTTGCCAGTTCCTTTTCACCAAGGCAGGTGACTTTGAGTGATGGATGTACTTTGCTAAGTTGTTTGCCTTGCTCGGCTAAATATTTTGCATTGCAAACGTTCGATGGCATGTTGGCAATAGTTTTAGTTGCAGTAATAGCATTAGCAATAATTTCACCCTGTAACAAGTTGTTAGTTAATTTTGTTAACATACTTTTTTCACTAACTAATAATGTCACTTTTGTTAGGCTGGGGGCCGGAGTTTTAGTTGTTTTGAATTCGTCAAACTGATAGGTTATGTCGCTAACAATTTGCGGTAGCTGTTTGGCAATTTGTAGGCTATTTGTGTGATTAACATTCAATAAGTCCCACGCGATGCTTTTGATTTTTTTGGCAAGCAGTTCTTTAATGACAGCCTGAATGACTTTTTGGGCTTGCATTAAGTCAAATGCTTTAGCGTTGCCGCACCCAACAAATAAGAGTTTTTGTTTTAGATTGCCGCTAGTTGCATATAATAATGTAGTTTTGCCCAATTCGTGGCTGATATCGCCTGATTTGATAAGCTGGCTCACTAGACCGTTAGTTGATTTGTCGATTTCTTTAACAAAATCTGACTGACTTTTTCCTGAATCAATTGAAATAACTAAACACTCTGCTTTTTGTTTGGTTATAATAGTGCTGTTTTTTATTTGAAATTCCATGGTGCTTCTCGTTTATGAATTGATGGGGATTGTCAATATTTTATCGGTTCAGTATTGGATAGCAACAAAAAGATAACTAAAACTAAGCAAATCAGATTATAATAACCCGATTTTGTACCAGCATATATAGGTAAATTGTGATAATTCGTCGATATTTAGTTAAAGAGACATTGAAAACCCAAGGGGCAATTTTATTTATTTTATTGTTGATTTTCTTTTCTCAAAAATTAATTAGAATTTTATCGAGTGCGATTGATGGTTCGATCCCGCATGAATTAATTATGCCATTGTTGGTGTTAGGTGTGTCAAATATGGCCGATCTTATTTTACCTTTAAGCCTGTTTCTTGGCGTTTTGGTAACTTTTGGACGGCTTTATTCTGATAGCGAAATGGTAGCTATGCATGCTTGTGGAGTTAAGAAGAATTTGACTTATCAAGTGGTGCTTTTTCTGTGTATTTTAACCTGCATATTAACGGCACTCAATTCACTTTGGTTTGGTCCTTGGTCTAACGTTAAGCAAGATCAACTACTTGCCAATGCTAAAATAAACCCTAGTTTAGCGGGATTGTTAGCTGGGCAATTTCAACAAACGCCTGATGGTAATTCGGTGATTTATATTGGTAATGTGGATAATAATAATTTAGAAAATGTGTTTATTGCTCAAATCAATCCAAAAACCAATCAACGCCCTTCCGTTATTATTGCTAATAAGGGAAAGACCGGACATGATGATGAAGGTAATCAAATCATCGCTCTTGAAAATGCCAATCGTTATGAAGGCACAGCACAATTGAAGGATTTTCGAATTTCAAACTTTCATAATTATTTAGGCATTATTAAACCCAAAGTGTTGTCAACCAATGAGGATACAGATAAAACTGATGTTCAACAATTGGGATTATTTGAGCTGGCAAGCACCAATACACCAAAAGCTACGGCTGAATTTTATTGGCGAATAACTTTGATTATTTCAGTGCCATTAATGGCATTTTTAGTGATTCCACTGAGCGTGTCTAACCCTCGCCAAGGGCGACTTGCACAAGTTTTACCAGCTTTACTGCTGTATTTGGTTTACTTTTTGTCGGCCAGCTCTATTAAGGCTAATGCAGGTAAAAGCCGTTTAGATCCCGAATTATGGTTTTATATTTTGAATTTAGGATATTTTGTGCTAGCGCTTATTTTGAATTGTTGGGATAACCTATTTATGCGTAAACTTCGCTTAAAATATGCGGCATCTTAAGGAGAAAAGCGTGTTTTCGATTTTAGATCGTTATATCGGTAAAACTATTTTAAGCACCATCGGTGTTAGCCTTTTTTTACTTATTAGTTTGTCGGGTATTATCCGTTTTATTGATCAGCTGCGAAAAATTAAAGTTGATTATGATGCGTTTTCTGTGGGGATTTATACCCTGTTAATGGTGCCAAAAGATTTAGAAGTGTTCTTTCCTATGGCAGCACTGTTAGGTGCTTTAATTGGTTTGGGCTTGCTGGCGTCACGCAGTGAACTAATTGTAATGGAAACTTCGGGCTTTAGCCGTTTTAAAATTGCGTTTGCAGTGATGAAAACTGCCTTACCATTGGTGTTAATTACCATGGCGATTGGTGAATGGGTTGCGCCAGTTAGCGAACAAACGGCACGTAATATGCGTTCTGAAAAACTGTATGGAAATTCGTTGATGGCTGAACAAGGCAGTCTTTGGGCTAAGGATGGTAATGATTATGTGTATATTGGGCATATAAATAACGATAATTCAATTTCAAATGTGTATATTTATTCGGTTGATCAAAATAAGTTGCAATCCATTACCCACGCTGCTTATGGTGTATATGAAAATGACGCGTGGAATTTGTCGCAAGTCGAAAAAAATGAGCTAACAGAGCCGAATAAAGTAGTGGGCTTTAATATGGTATCCACACCTTGGAAAACGAATATTACTCCCGATAAACTCAGTATTGTCGCGTTTGATCCAGAATCATTATCGGCTTCGGGGCTTTATCAATATTCGCAATACCTTAAAAGCTCAGGGCAAGATACCAAGTATTACGATTTACTATTTTGGAAAAAGATTATCAAGCCGGTTTCGGTGGCGGTGATGATGTTGTTAGCTTTATCGTTTATTTTTGGTCCGTTACGTAGCGTATCGATGGGGATTCGTGTGCTGATTGGCATTAGCTTTGGTTTCTTGTTTTATATTGCCGATAATTTGTTTGCCCAAGTCAGTATTGTGATGGGCATTTATCCTGTTATTGGATCACTTATCACTAGTTTTGTGTTTTTATTAATTAGTTATATTTTATTTAAACGAAAGAATTAATCTAACTATGTTTTTATTAATCCTATCATCTTTTGCTGAGATGATAGGATTTTTTGTTTTATGCGATTGTTTTGTCGCCTTTTATTTATGATTTATCAAACAGCTTTAAATATTGCCCATAACCTTCTTCTTCAAGCTCATCTTTTGGAATGAAGCGTAACGAAGCCGAGTTGATGCAATAGCGCAGTCCACCTAAATCTTTTGGTCCATCATTAAAAACATGACCAAGATGAGAATCAGCACTAACCGATCGAACTTCAGTTCGGCGCATACCAAAGCTGGTGTCTTTTTTTTCAACAATGTTGCCCTTCTCTATCGGTTTAGAAAAACTCGGCCAACCACACCCCGAGTCAAATTTATCTAACGAGCTGAATAGCGGTTCGCCCGATACGATATCAACATAAATCCCTTCCCGATAATTGGCGTTAAATTCGTTGTCAAATGGCGGTTCAGTGCCGTTTCGTTGTGTAATATGGTATTGCATGGGTGTTAATTTTGAGAGTGCTTTTTGCTTCATTGTATTTTCCATAAACCACCTTCATTATTTTATGTTATTTTTTAATTTATTTAGATTAATTACGGCTTAACATTGACTGTAATACTTTATCCTTAATCCAAAAATAATGAAACAAAGCTGCAACTATATGTACAATAAGTAAAACAGAAAGAAAATACGCGCTCATTTTGTGGGTTTGGTGAAATATCTGATAAGCCTTATTGGGCATATCAATAGCAGGAATAGAGATAATCCCAAAGACATCAAGCGATCGACTACTCATTAAATAACCTGAAAGCGGAACAATCATTAATAAAAGATAGATAACTCCTTGTATTGATTTTGACAAAATTCGCTGTAGTTTATGATCTTTTGGCAACACATTAGGCACCCCTTGCCGCTTAATCACTACCAAACGCCAAAATGTGATGCCAAAAATCAGCACACCAAAGGATTTATGCAATAAATAAATATTGGCCATCCCTCCTAAATAATGTGACAATGTCACTTTAAACGTAACCAGCAAAAAAGCAACTACAATTAATACCAATGTTAACCAATGAATCCATTTTTGTTTACTGCTATATTGTGGATAGTTTTGCATGATGAAGTCATCCTATTATTTATTATTTGTCCAATGCTCAGACAAAAAATGGGCTCGCCCTGATAATTGGTAATATCGATTATAATGTTGTGGCTGTTTAATGTAATAATTTTGATGGTCATCTTCAGCTAAATAAAAAGCAGTTGCAGGTTCAATGGCTACCTTAATTGGTTTATCAAAACATCCGCTTTCTTGTAAAGCTTGTTTCGATGCCAATGCCAATTGGTGCTGAAATTCGTTATGATAAAAAATAACTGGACGATAAGAATTCCCCCTATCAGCAAATTGACCTTGTGAGTCAGTCGGATCAATTTGGCGCCAAAAGATATCAAGAAGCTTTTTATAACTGATAATTTTAGGATCGAACGTGATTTGTACCGCTTCAGTATGGCCAGTATGACCAGCACAAACTTGCTGGTAGGTTGGGTTGACAACATGTCCTCCCGTATACCCCGACACCACATTAATAACCCCATCATACTGATCAAACGGTTTAACCATACACCAAAAACAACCACCGGCAAACGTTGCTTGTTCATATTGTTGCATAATAACCTCCTGATTTTATAATGTTTAACAATGAATCTATGTGTTGCTTAACACTAGCTTTATCATTCACATTAAAATGATCGGCCATTACCTAGCATATTACTTGAAAAAGTATAAAAAAACACCATTTTATTTATCAACTATTTCAGTTATAGAAGGAATTGTTTATGGCAAGTGGATGGGCATCTGACGATGCGGTTAATCAACAAATTGAAGGCACCATTGCTGATGCTATTGCAATCGCAAGACGACAACTTAATCACGGTACCACTAGCGCAGATTTTTGTATTGAGTGTGGAGAACCTATTGCCGAAGCCAGAAAAGCAGCATTACCCGGAGTGCAATATTGTCTGTCTTGCCAACAAGAAATCGATAAGCAATTAACCAAAGCATCAAGCCTATATAATCGCCGTGGCAGTAAAGATAGCCAACTGCGTTAATTAGTCAGTGGATATAAATTAATTGAGTTGAAAATGGGTGGACCTCAGTCCACCCTAAAAATGATTATTTTTTACCTTCACGAACTGCATCATAAGGATAAATAATCAACTTATTATCAAACCATTCAGCGCAAAAAATATCTTCTATTTTTTCGTAACCTTGTTTGGTGATCTCGCGTTTAACCCAATCTTCATCTTTGTTAAGCTGCTTAAGATTATCCTGACTAATTGCACCATTTTCAATAATGAGCACAGCAATATCTTTATCACCTTTTTTGATAAGGGTTAAAGAACCATTGAGTTCATACCAAACTTCTTTTAAGTCACCAAATGAGGGAATGCCTTGAATGTTAACTAATGTTTCAAAATCCCTTACTGGTAAGTTTGCTTTAATAAAATTATCCGTTATTAAATGGCCATTTTTAACTAATTGAATTGGTTTACCATCAATTGTGTCACGTAAACGTGAATTTTTAGATTTGATAAATCGAATTAAAACAAGCAACCCCGCCCAAATTGCAACTAATCCAGACGCTTCCCAAGGTGACACTGTTGGGCTAAGCAACGCGCCCCCAACTAGCGCACCAATGACCATACTACCAACCTGATCGAGCTGCGACATTGGTGCAATTTGACTCTTTCCTGATAATTTGACATAAATAAGTAAAATAAATATAGCTAATAAAAATTTTGGTGCCATTTCTAATAAATACATGTCCTTCCTCCAAGCTAAACATTATATGTTGAACTATAATTCCAAAATGCAAAATCAATAGAAACTTCTGTATCGAAACGGGTAACAATTTATATAAAACTGGTATAGCTTTTATTTAATTGACAATCAATATGTATCGGTTTTATGACTAAAATTGGGTATGATTATTAATATAACTTATTGATTGTATTTTACTCTAAAATTTAAACAAGTTATAAGATTATTACTTTGATTGCGATAATTAATTTCTATTATGCAATGCGATTTTACATAATGAGATATTAAGCGATTGTAATAGCTAAAATACGATTAATTATTACTTAAAAAATCGCTCGCATTATGCGTGCAAATTATCGAAAACACTTTAATCCCCCACATTTTTAGCTATTCCCTAAAATAGCACAGCAAAAAAAGAAAAAGTTCTCTATGATAAAAGAAAAAGAGGATTGCAACGTCAAAAAGATGACAGAACACCAAATCGTATCGATATTAAAAAAAGCAGAAGCCGGCATTCTCGTTAAAAAACTTTGTCGTAAATATGGCATGAACAACTCGACTTTTTATAAATGGCGAGAAAAATACGGTGGTATGGAAAGCTCAAATATCAAACGCTTAAAAGAGATTCAATCAGCAAAAATAAACTCGATATTATCAAATATCCATTGAGCAATTTGCATAACGTCTTGTTCAGGGATATTACTACTTTTTAACTCAAAGGAACTGTTGTAGTAAATCCATTTTAGACGTCCATTTGACTCAAAAATTTTATGCTTAGCCGAAAGTGTTCCTAATGTTTTTGGTCCTTCAATATAAGTAAAATGGGGGGCTGAATTATCACATAAACTTTGAATAAAAAGGTATTGTGTGAAACGATTACTAACATCATTAGTCAAAAGATAAATATTGATTTCAGCTTCACTAGTAATATCGCGATCATACTTTTCATTAGTTTTTGATATTGTTATTTTTTTATCTCGGGCAAAAATAGTATTATGTATTTCATCCATATATTCCTTTTCAATAATAGTTTTTATATTATAAACATTATCACTTTTTAATTTTAATACAGGTTGCTTATCTAATGCTGAGCCAATATTTATCTGTTTAATTTGTTTATGGGGATGCAAAAGAAGTCCAGACAATCCCAAAATTTTATCAGCCGCTGCTATTCTATGATCTCTATTAATATAAAGTTGTATATCAGAGAATGTTGAAAAATAATCATACTCTTTTTTAGACGGTTCATTTGAAAATATAACATCTTGTTTTTTTTTGTTACAAATGTCATTTCGCTTTCTTGTTTTGGGTAAAATATTAGATTAGCATTTACATATTGTAAAGATAATATTGCTCCGAAAACAAATACCAAAAATGTTATATTTTTACCAAATAACATCAGTTACTCCTTTACAAGGATAGCCACAACTATGTTCAAATTTTTTATATTCGCCTTTGCAAGCTTTTTCCATTATATCAACTGTTAATGGTTTACTTGTTAATGACTCAGGAAATGGGTCATTATGTATCTGATTAGCACTAATATCTATCACTGCTTCCGCGTATTGTAATAGAGATTTATTTCCAACATATGATCCAATTGTAGCATCTAAAATAGTATAATTTTTTTCCAATCTGATAATGATATGATTGCTAAAATAAGTTCGCAACTTACGTTTTGTCTGATGGCTATATAATTTATGTGCAATCGCTTCCCCCAAAGCTAAACTTTTATAAAAAGGATTGTTGCATTTACCAATACCGACTAAATTAGTTGTGTTAATATACCCAACTGGTTTAATATAAATCCAGTCAGTTTTAATTCCCAATGCGCCACACAATGATTGAATAGCGCCACTTTGGTCATAGCAATTGACCTTTTTAATTTTTTTTAAAAGATATTTCCTTAGATGTATATCGCCGCCATCAGAACAGTCGTTTTTATTCCACCAGTGCTCTTTTTCCATATAACTGTATGCCCCATTTACAGCCTCATAAACCATCCCATGTTCACTGTGACAATATTTAGTTATTTTCCCTGCTGAAACAACAGTGTCTTGGTCATTATTAATATCTGTATTTTTGAATAAAAAACGCAATACCTCAACCCAAACACCTTTCTTATAAAATTTAGCTGGCTCATCATAAAGTACAAAAGCCTCAAGTGGTATTTTTTCAGGAAAAAGACTATTTTTTGTCATAGCTGTATCATTATCTTCGTACTCTAACGAAAATGTCGGGGATATTAACCAACTAATCTGGTCTATATCATCCTCAAGAATAACTGATTCTTCATCTTTTATTAGTATTAATCAGCAAAAGTAAACTCGATATTATCAAATATCCATTGAGCAATTTGCATAACGTCTTGTTCTGCAAGGTTTACATACCATATTTTGAAATTACTATTATGAAAAAGCGCAATAATATTCCCTTCCGTTTCTGACTCTTTATTCATAAGGGAAAAAGTTCCCAACTCCGCTTTATTATATGCAAAACGCCCAGAGGAATTATCAGTATTTAAACTGCGAATAAAATTAAATTTAGCCATAAAGTTTGCATCTTCTATAAATAAAAGTAGTATTTCAATTTCAACAAATTGGTCAGAATCTTTCATAGATACCTTATCTTTGGGTAGCACCCCTAACGCGACTCTTTTTGCCAATTTTTTATTATTTAAATTGTCAACATATTCTGTTTCCATTATTTGTGCAATTCGATAATTACTACCATTTATAGATTCAGTTGATAATTTTTCAGCTATATGTGTATTTAATGACATTTGCTTAATTTGTTTATCTTCAGATTGTTGTAAAAAATCTGAAAAATTAAATATATTATTATTTTTAATGATTTTTTTGTTTTGGAAATAATCTAAATAAGCTTTTATATTAGAGTTTGTTAGTTTGTTTAATGTAATACCAAATTCTTGAGAAAAAAATTGTTCTTGTGTTAATTCTATTGTTTCTTTTGTTACAACAACGGCTGACATAATATTTTCCTCTGGTGCTATATTGGCTAATGCTAATGATGAATTGGATAAGTTAACAACAAAACAAACCATCCCCAAAATAAATAAATTTTTTTTACCAAACAATTTTTGATGCTCCTTTTAGAGGATAACCTCTAGTATGTTCATGACCTTTATATTTACCCTTGAAAGACTTTTCTATAGCTTCAAGTGTTAAAGGCAATTCAGTTAATGGTTTTGGATAAACAAATTCCTCTGGCGGTCTCCGCTCTCCAAGAATTTTGGCAATTCTTTGATTAAATTTAAAATTAACTTTTATATCTAACACTTCATTAGCATATTCTAGTACTGATTTATCTCCAATATAAGGACCGATTGTCGCATCTAAAATAATTCCTGTTTCCTTTAATCTAACAAATACATGATTGTCAAACGCCATTCGTATAGTCCCTTCACCCGGCTTACCAAATAATCTAGATTCAACTTTATTGCTATTATTAGATTTATAAAAAGGGTTATTACAGCTTCCAATTCCAACTAGGTTTGTCGTTTTTATATAACCAACAGGTTTCATATAAATCCATTTAGATATAATGCCTAATGCACCACATAATGACTGCACTGCCGCAGCTTGATCGTAACAATTTACAATATTTTTCTTTTTTGTAGAACCGAATAAGCCATACTTTGTCTTCGATAAATATCCCCTTAATCCAAACTCTCCCTTGTTTGACTCGTCCATAAAATAAGGTATATGAAAGTCAAAGGAAAAATAACTGCTCTTCCCATTTACAGCCTCATAAACCATCCCATGTTCACTGTGACAATATTTAGCTATTTTCCCTGCTGAAACAACAGTGTCTTGGTCATTATTAATATCTGTATTTTTGAATAAAAAACGCAATACCTCAACCCAAACACCTTTCTTATAAAATTTAGCTGGTTCATCATAAAGTACAAAAGCCTCAAGTGGTATTTTTTCAGGAAAAAGACTATTTTTTGTCATAGCTGTATCATTATCTTCGTACTCTAACGAAAATGTCGGGGATATTAACCAACTAATCTGGTCTATATCACCCTCAAGAATAACTGATTCTTCATCATCTTTTGCTGGCAAACTAAATTCGTTCGAGATAAATTTTTTGTTACCAAATGAAAGGATTAATTTAGCCTTGTTTCCAGATAACGTAAATTATCAATTTGTGATAATGATAAATAAAAACCCTTTAACAAGGCACAATCAACTAAAACATACCAATAATTCTCACTCGGAGCATCTGGTATAAAGGGTAATAACAAAAACGGCATACCGGTAACCTAATATTAAGTTAAAATAAATTTCTATTCTTCAACTCGACTTGGCTTTAATGGTCTTGTGGTTGAAACATAAATATCCCAGGTTTCCATTTCAGGGATATCGCTGACGGTTTTATCACAAGAAATGGACACATGCCAATATTCCGAAGGTATATTCCACAATTTTTTATGGGGATCATATTCTGCCCATTTAGCTTTGATTGGCACTAAGCACCTATAAACAATAATTCTTAAATCGGGCTCTGATGATCTCCAGTGAGTATTGTGTTCTTTATTGTATGCTTCGACAACTTCAATTGCTTTATCATTAATATATTTTAAACCATGAATTAGCTCATTACCGTAATGTTTCTGTACATCCGTTAGAACATGTGAATGTGCATAATTTGTTATCAAACTAAAGAAAAAAAACAAAATCATTGTGTTTATAGATGTTTTCATATTATTTATCCTATTATAAGTTTTCCCACATATTTGCCATCGCTGTCTGATCTATTGCTAATTAAATAGTGATATAAATCATTCCATTTTTGTATTTCATAACAGGTAATACATCCTTCCGATAAATTCCCTACATGAATAAATATTGACTCCGCAATAATTGGCTTATTCCTATTTTTTAACTTGACTTGGATCTAATGGCCTTGTGGTTGGAACATAAATATCCCAGGTTTTTCTTTCGGGAATATCGCTGACGGTTTTATCACAAGAAACTGACACATACCAATATTCCGAAGGTATATTCCACAATTTTTTATGAGGATCATATTCTGCCCATTTAGCTTTGAGTGGCACTAAGCACCTAGCAACAATAATTCTTAAATCGGGCTCTAATGACTCCCAGTGAGTATTGTGTTCTTTATTGTATGCTTCGATAACTTCAATTGCTTTATCATTAATATATTTTAAACCATGAATTAGCTCATTACCATAATGTTTCTGTACATCCGTTAGAACATGTGAATGTGCATAATTTGTTATCAAACTAAAGAAAAAAAACAAAATCATTGTGTTTATAAATGTTTTCATATTATTTATCCTATTATAAGTTTTCCCACATATTTGCCATCGCCGATTGAATACAAAAGAAATCGATGACCTTATCTTTTTGGTACTAAAAAGTGTGGACATACCATTATTATATTCCAAAAAATACAGAAATTTTTCAGTATGAATTGGAGCTAAATTTTTTAGTATCACCGAGAAAGTAAAATTATATTCAAACATTGATATAACATGTTTTGCAGATTCTAATATATTTAGATCTATTTTACATTGGAGCGGGAAACGAGGTTCGAACTCGCGACCCCGACCTTGGCAAGGTCGTGCTCTACCAACTGAGCTATTCCCGCGTAAGAGGTGTTTGTTGAATGGTGCCCGGGGCGAGACTTGAACTCGCACGGCCAAAAAGGCCGAGGGATTTTAAATCCCTTGTGTCTACCGATTTCACCACCCGGGCTCAAAACTTACTACCGAAAGGTAATTGCGTTTTGAATGCTGTGCATTTTACCCATCTTAAATTTGCCGTCAACAAAAAAATTTAAATTATTATCTAACTGCTCAATGTTTGTCACATTTTGTGGGTTTATTCATCTATCCCGCTTAACAGTTAAAAATTCTGATGTGTTGCTTAGCAATAATTATTAGCGTTCTAAAAAATCTTAAATATGACTTAAACACTAAAAGATGAACCACAACCACACGTTGTTGTTGCATTAGGATTATCAACCACAAAGCGAGAACCTTGTAAGCCTTCTACATAATCGATTGTGCCACCAACAAGATATTGTAAGCTCATGGGATCGATAACTAGTGCTACGCCATTTTTTTCGATAGCTAGATCATCTTCATTTACCTTTTCATCGAAAGTAAACCCATACTGAAATCCACTACAGCCACCACCAGTTATGTACACCCTTAATTTTAAGTTTGGGTTTTCTTCTTCTGTTACTAGTGATTTTACTTTATTGGCTGCTGCATCAGTAAAGTTGATTGGTAAAGCATCGCTCATATTCTTCTCCTAATATATTGATCTTTGTATTATATACCCTTGCTAAATGAAAATACAAAATAGAAAACTTCTATCGAATAAATTTTGTTAGTTGGCTTGAATTTATTTTGATTTTATGAATAAATACAACAAATTTTTATAGAGAGATCATCTCAGTTATGCAAAACAATTTCAAATCAGAAAAGCTTTATCATCAAGCACTATCCGTTATGCCTGGTGGCGTTAATTCACCTGTTCGTGCATTTAATGGTGTGGGTGGTACGCCTTTATTTATTGAGCGCGCAAACGGTGCATATATTTATGATGTGGATAATAAAGCTTATATTGATTATGTCGGTTCTTGGGGGCCGATGATCCTTGGGCATAACGATCCCGATGTTGCCAATGCGGTAATTAATGCGGTGCGTAATGGTTTAAGTTATGGAGCACCAACCGAAATTGAAACCAAAGTTGCCAATTTAGTGGCACAATTAATGCCTTCTATTGAAATGGTGAGAATGGTAAATTCGGGAACCGAGGCTACTATGAGCGCCATTCGTGTTGCTCGTGGTTTTACAGGGCGCGATAAGATTATTAAATTTGAGGGTTGCTATCACGGACATGCCGACTATTTGTTAGTTAAAGCAGGATCTGGTGCCCTTACGTTTGGTCACCCAACTTCCCCTGGTGTACCTAATGATTTTGTTAAGCATACCTTAGTTTGTGATTATAACAATTTAGAGTCAGTCAAAAAGCAATTTGAGCAATATCCTAACGATATTGCTGCCATTATTATTGAACCTGTCGCCGGCAATATGAACTGTGTACCGGCCAAAAAAGAGTTTTTACAAGGCTTGCGTGAACTTTGTAATCAGTATGGTGCTTTATTGATTATTGATGAAGTGATGACGGGGTTTAGAGTCGCGCTTGGTGGTGCTCAAGATTATTATGATGTAGTGCCCGATTTGACTTGTTTAGGAAAAATTATTGGTGGCGGTATGCCTGTTGGGGCATTTGGTGGTCGTGCGGATATTATGATGCAATTAGCACCAACTGGTCCAATATACCAAGCAGGAACCCTTTCAGGTAATCCTGTAGCAATGGCAGCTGGATATGCAACGTTAACGAAGTTGATGGAAGTCGGTATATATCAGGAGCTAGAAAATAAAACTGCAGCACTTGCCGATGGTTTATTAGCAGCAGCTAAAAAGTATAATGTGCCATTAGTGGTGAATTATGCGGGGGCGATGTTTGGGGTATTTTTTACAACTGCTTCCGAAGTGACCAGTTATCAAGATGTGATGCGGTGTGATGTTGAATTATTCAAAAAATTCTATCATCATATGCTAACGGAAGGTGTTTATTTTGCACCGTCAGCTTTCGAAGCGGGATTCATGTCACTTAAACATACAGATAAAGAGATCAATCACACAATTGAGGCTGCAAGTCGTTTTTTTAGTAACTTAGCTTAAAAATATGACACTGTTTTATATATCCAAAGAGAAAATTAAACTATTAAAATAGGTAATAATCATATGGTTAATCCACTTAAAGAAGGTGAAAAAGCACCTCAGTTTTCGTTGCCAGACCAAGATGGGGAGCTAGTAAGCTTGAAGGACTTTAAAGGTCACCGTGTTTTAATTTATTTTTACCCAAAAGCAATGACCCCGGGTTGCACTGTACAAGCATGTAATTTACGCGATTGTTCTGATGAATTTAAAAAGTATAATGTTGTGATCCTTGGTATTAGTACAGACAAACCTGAAAAGCTATCTCGATTTATTGAAAAAGAGCTGTTAAATTTTACATTACTTTCTGACGAAAATCACGAAGTCGCCCAAGCATTTGGTACTTGGGGTGAAAAAGAGTTTATGGGGAAAACCTATGATGGTATTCACCGTATTAGCTTTTTAATTAGTAAAGACGGGAAAATCGAAAAAGTATTTGATGATTTTAAAACAGCCAATCATCATGAGGTGGTTTTAGACTATCTCAAAAACCACGCTAAATAATTACTTTGAATTAAAAGCAGATTAGCCATTAATCTGCTTTTAATTCACCATTTGCGTTATTTAATTCGTCCTGTTTTGGCCAAGCATTTATGATTGCTTTAACTAATGTCGCTAATGGTATTGCAAAAAATATTCCCCAAAATCCCCATAAACCACCAAATACAATCACCGCTAAAATAATAACCAATGGATGTAAATTGAGCTTTTCAGAAAACAAACAAGGTACGAGTAAGTTGCCGTCTAATGCTTGTATTAGAATATAGAAAAACAATAAATAACCAAATTGAGCAGTGAATCCCCATTGAAAGAGTGCTATAAGGACAACGGGGATACTTGAAATAATAATACCCACATAAGGCACCAATACAGATAAGCCAACAATCACTGCTAATAAGAGCCCATAATCTAAGCCAAAATACCAAAAAGGAATATAAACACAAATCGTTAAAATAATAATATGTAGTACATTGCCAACAATATAATTAGATATTTGCATATCCATTTCAGTAGCAACTTTATTTAGAATTGTGCGGTTTTTAGGTAAAATTTTTGAGCAATACCCCCATATTTTGGCTTTATCTTTTAATAAAAAGAACATCATAATTGGTATTAATACCGCATTAATCGCAACAGAAACCAACCCCAATAAAGAGACAATTGAAAACTGCAGTAATGAATTACCCGTTTGCACAACTTTTTCAGTAATACCTTGCAGCACTGAATCGAATAAGCCGACATCGATTAATTCGGGATAGTGTTCAGGCAATGTGGTTAAAAAATTGTTAGCAAAATTTAGCATGTTTGGAATATTGGTGATCAAGCTGATACTTTGTTGCCAAATTAGCGGCAATAAGATCATAAATCCGACTAATACCACCATGATAAAAAGCAGTAAAACGATCACAACAGATAGCGTTCTTGGAATATTTTTTTTGTGTAAAAAGTTCACCGGACTATCAAGCAAATAAGAAAGCACAATAGCAATAAAAACAGGCAGTAGAATTTTATTGAAAAAATAGATAATAATAAATAAACCAATAATAACCGCCATTAACGATACAACATGCGGATCGCTAAAGCGCTTTTTGTACCATTCAATAAACATTTTTAACATTAAAATTCTCCTACTTTACTGATATTTTAAGCATTAAACTCAGTTTAACTATTTTTTTAAACCACCCAATATGCCACGGGTGATCTGTTTGCCTATTTGATTAACAACTTGCCTTGTTGCGCTTTTGGCTATTTGTTGGGTAATGCCGTCATGCTGCCCACCTTTGGGGCCTTTAGAGCCAAAAAGAAGTGTACTTAGAAAATTAAGTAAACCACCATTATTTTGCTTATTGATATTATCATCACTTTTTGGGGCACTATTATTGCCATCTTGGTTAGGTATGCCATTTAATGAAAATCCATCTTTTAATATTTCATAAGCCGATTGTCGATCTAAGCTCTGCGCATATTTATGATAAAAATGGGATTGATGCATAATAGATGATTGATTATCTGGCGACATTGCTCCCATTTTTGAACTTGGAGCAATAATATAACCACGTTCAACCATGTTTGAGCGGCCTTTTTCGTCTAAAAACGAAATAAGTGCTTCGCCAACTCCGAGTTCCATGATTGCTTTTTCGGTATCAAAGCTTGGGTTAGCACGCATGGTTTGGGCTGCTGTTTTTACAGCCTTTTGATCTTTAGGGGTAAATGCGCGTAAAGCATGCTGTACACGATTACCTAATTGCCCTAAAACCGTGTCAGGAATATCATTTGGATTTTGCGAGGCAAAATAAATGCCTACTCCTTTAGAGCGAATTAAACGCACTACTTGTTCTATTTTTTCTAATAATGCAGGCGAAATATCATTAAAAAGTAAGTGAGCTTCGTCAAAAAAGAAGACAAGTTTAGGTTTGTCAAGATCACCAACTTCTGGCAAATGCTCAAAAAGTTCTGACAATAGCCATAATAAAAAGACTGAATATAATTTAGGCGAGTTATATAATTTGTTGGCCGATAATATGTTAACTATGCCATGACCTTCAGAATTAACGTGAATTAAATCTTGGATATCAAGCATCGGTTCTCCAAAGAAGAACTCGGCACCTTGTTGTTCGAGAGTTAACAATCCGCGTTGGATTGCACCAATTGACGATAGCGAAATGTTTCCGTACTGTGTGGTAAATTTTTTGGCGTTATCGCCTACAAATTGAATTAATGCTCGAAGATCTTTGAAATCAATTAATAATAAGCCGTTATCATCCGCAATTTTAAATGCTAACTGTAATACGCCTGCTTGAACGTCATTTAAATCAAGTAATCGACCAAGTAAAATCGGTCCTATATCTGATACGGTACTGCGAACAGGTATTCCTTTTTCAGCAAAGACATCCCATAGTTCAATTGGTGACGAATCTGGTTGCCAATTATCAACCTCAATACTAGCTAAGCGAGCTTGTAGTTTGTCAGATAATATACCCTTTTCACCTATTCCTGTTAGATCACCTTTAACATCAGCAAGAAAGACCGGCACACCTATTTTTGAAAAACCTTCGGCCATTTTTTGTAATGTAACTGTTTTGCCAGTACCCGTTGCGCCAGTAATTAAACCATGACGATTAGCTAATGCAGCTATAATAGATAAATCTTTACCTTGGCTTTTGGCAATTACAATCGATTCACTCATGAATTAACCCCTTATTAATTTTGTGATAAAAATTGCATTGTTATAGGAGCAAATCTGTTATAGGAACAATTATGCTATAAAAACAATTTCTCTATTAAAACGGCTTATAATATTGTATTCTGAATTAGCAATAGCTGCTATTGTTATTATTCTATCTAGCCTATATAAGGAGGCACTATGTTTCCAGAATATCGAGAAATCATTTCTAAATTAAAAAATACCGATTTACGTTTTCAAAAATTGTTTGATCAACATAATGAGCTCGATCAAAAAATTAAAAACATTGAATCTGGAATTATTGTCAACACTACCGAAACGATAGAGGCACTAAAAAAACAAAAACTTAAAATTAAAGATGAAATTTATGAAATTTTAAGAAAAGCATCTGATACTCATTTAAATTTATAATCAAGTATCACTTGTAAACATTTTAATTAATAGACTAGTTATCACTTAAAATTAACACAAATAAAAACCCCAATAACTGGGGTTTTTTTATTATCTGTTAACCTAATTGTTTGTATTCACCATTTTGGTTTTAATTGCTTAATTGTTCTTGAGCTTTTTTTTGTTTTCGGCTTTTGATTAACATAATTAAATTTTTATGTGGTGTTTTCATAGATTATTTCCTTTTTTGTTATAATTATATGGTTAATAAATTAATTTTTAATAACTTTTACTATATAAATTTTAAAATTGCTAAGCGACGTTGATATCGCTTATCATTATTGGTAATACGCTGTATTATGGTTAAATTAAAACCATTGACCGAAGCGTTTAATATAAATCCGTTTCATCAACTGAGCAACACAGCAATAACTAAATAGGGTTGCTAAAAGCCATGGGAAATATGACCAAGGTAACGGTTGTAAACCAATTAATCCACCCAGTGGAGAAAACGGAATATAAATCCCCACAGCCATAATTAACATTGTCATCACAATAACAGGAAATGCCGCGGTGCTTTGCACAAATGGAATTTTTTGTGTTCTAAGCATATGCACAACCAATGTTTGTGACAATAACCCCTCAATAAACCAACCTGAATGAAACAGCGATTGCGCTTCAATACTGTTTGCACTAAACACAAACCACATTAGTGCATAAGTTGTGATATCAAAAATAGACGATGTTGGTCCAATCCAAATCATAAAGCGTCTAATATTTAGCGCATCCCATTTGCGTGGTTTTTGTAAAAACTCATCGTCCATTTTGTCCCATGGTAATGAGAGTTGAGAAATATCATACAGTAAGTTTTGAATAAGTAAATGTATCGCTAGCATAGGTAAAAATGGTAGAAACGCACTAGCTACTAATACTGAAAAAATATTCCCAAAATTCGAACTTGCGGTCATATTTAGGTATTTCATGATATTACCAAAGGTTTCGCGGCCGCATATTACACCTTCTTCTAATACCATTAGACTCTTTTCAAGCAAAATAATATCGGCAGATTCTTTAGCAATATCCGTTGCAGTATCGACCGAAATTCCTACATCAGCATCGCGCAGTGCCGGTGCATCGTTTATACCATCTCCTAAAAAGCCAACGGTATGACCGTTATCTTGCAATAATCGGATAATTCGCGATTTTTGCAGCGGTGTTAATTTAGCAAAAATGGTACGTTGTTCGATTTGTATTTTGAGTTCAGCATCATCCATTTTTTCAATTTCAGTGCCAAGTAATGGAATACCTGGCTCTAAACCAACTTCTCGGCAGACTTTGATGGTGATGATTTCATTATCGCCTGTTAAGACTTTGACGCCGACACCATGTTCATTCAATGCTGAAATCGCTTCGAACGCACTTTCTTTTGGTGGATCTAAAAAGGTTAAAAATCCACGAATAGCAAGTGCTGTTTCGTCTTGTACTGTGTATTGCTCTTTTGTTTCGCTAGCTGGAATATCTTTTATACCAACTGCTAATACTCTAAAACCATCTTTGTTGTAGTCATGTGCAAGTGCAATTAACGCTTGTTTGCGTTTATCATCTAATGGTAAATATTCACCATTTTCGTAGACATGACTAGCAATAGATAGCATTTCTTCAACTGCACCTTTACAAATCATCAAATGGTTATCACTGCCATTTTGCACAACTACCGATAAACGACGACGTACAAAATCAAACGGTAACTCATCAATTTTTTTGTATAAACCAACACCTACCTTTTTCATGTTGGTCTTTTCTTCGGTGAAACGGATGATCGCTTTATCCATTAAGTTTTTCATACCACTTTGATAATAGCTGTTAAGCCAAGCAAGTTCTAAAACAGAGGAGTCAACTTGCCCCTTTATATCAAGATGATGTTCTAAAATGATTTTATCTTGCGTTAAGGTGCCTGTTTTATCGGTACATAAAATGTCCATCGCACCAAAATTTTGGATAGCGTTAAGTCGTTTAACTACAACTTTACGTTTTGCCATACCAACGGCGCCTTTGGCTAGGTTAGCACTGACGATCATTGGTAACATTTCAGGCGTTAAACCAACCGCAACAGCTAATGCAAAGAGTGCCGCATCACCCCAATCATTTTTTGAAAAGCCATTAATAAAAAAGACAATTGGCACCATGATTAGCATAAAGCGAATAAGCAACCAGCTAACACTGTTAACACCACGATCAAATGAAGTTTCAGCACGCGATCCAACAATTGACTTTGCTAATGATCCAAAATGCGTATCGGCACCTGTTGCAACCACAATGGCAGTAGCGGTGCCACTGACAACATTAGTGCCCATAAAACAGATGTTATTAACATCAAGTAAATTATCTTTATTAATGTTTGATGCTTCGATATTATCGGTATTTTTTTGTGTTACCGCTCCTAATGTGTCGTATTTTTCAACCGGAATCGATTCGCCAGTGAGTACAGCTTGACTAACAAATAAGTCACGAGATTCGATTAATCGGATATCCGCTGGGATCATGTCACCTGCTGATAAATAAACAATATCTCCTGGAACAATTTCACTTAATGGAATTTCAATGCGCTCTGGGGTCATATCTTTATGTGCACGTCTTAGCACTGTTGCGGTTGTGCGAATCATTGATTTTAGCGCTTCCGCCGCTTTGTTTGATCTAAACTCCTGCCAAAAACGTAATAATCCACTGAGTGATACCATGGTTAGGATAATAATAATCCCAGTTAAATCAGTTTCTTCACCATTTTGCAAAGGCAACCAAAAATCGGTCACAAAACTGACACTAGCTAATGCTAATAATACAAATATAAATGGGTTATTAAATGCCATTAATAATTGCACTATCACTGATGGCGCTTTTTCTCGTGCGACTTCATTTTTACCATATTGTTCAATTCTCGATTTAGCACTTTCTTGTGTTAATCCTGAAAGGCTAGATTGGAATTTAGATAAAATACTATCAAGGCTGCTTTGTGCTTCATTAATAGCTTTGATATCTGCACTATTTTGTGCTTTATTTTTTGATGTAGTTTTTGTCATCTTGAGTACCTATATTCATAATTTTGGCAAAGGCATGCCAACTCATTGTTACTAAGTAACGATAAGTCATTAAATTTTGTGATTAGCTAAAATTTTAGTGCATAGCAAAACTAGCCCGTAAAGCTATTTTGTATAGCTAGTGCTAAGCATTAAATTTAATTAGCAAATAGAATTAATTAAGAATTTAGATACAACTCGGTGGTTCTAAATGTTTTTCTGAAAGATGTAAAATACGCAACATTAAGCTTTGTGCGCATTGATGTTTTGAGTTTGTGTGATAGCGTGTAAAAAAATGCATATCGTTCACCATTACCGTTTTATCAATTTCGGCTTGTGAACTGAAAAAATAGTGATTTAGACAGGTTCATTAACCGATAATGATGTGTTTAAATTTGTCTCCCCGCTTGTTGGGGTGACCCGATTGAGTGTCCATATTTCTCCTGTAAATTGAACTCTTCGCTTTGTATTTCAACTTCCCTTCACCCTCATTTTTAACTTCCATAATAGCTAAAAAAGGAAGAAAAGCTCAAAAGGCGGGCATTTTATACGCCTTTACGAAACAGAAGTCAACCCATAAAACAAAAAAGGGGATAACAATTATAAAAAAACAGCACTTATCGCTATTTTTATCTTCATTTTGATATAGAATTGATACCTCACTTACCCAATATAGGTTACAATCACAGCACGATTAATTAATGAGAATATTTTAAATGGAAATTTGGGAATTACTCCATGATAACTGGTTCAATTTGATCATTATTTTTGCACTTTCTTTTGTCGCATTTATGTATAAAAAACGCCCTCAAAATGATGGTTTTGATAATATTATTAAATATACCGATATTTTGGAAAAAACACCTCACCCACAATACCAAACAGAATATTTAAATAATATTAAAAAGAAACTTATATGGGACAAAGTTTGCTTTTATAAAGCAGGAAATATAGAAAAAGAACGTATCGCTATTTCGTTAATTAATGCTGACGTCCATAATCTTATCGAACTGACTCAATTAGATTCATTAACACAATATTTTAGTATTACAAAAAATCACATAACACCACTTAAACCTTATTTAATTAAAGAAGTTATACTTAGTGGTGCTGCATTTGTATTTGCCTTTGTTATGTTACTGTCTAATATGGTGACAATTTTTAGCTCATCTTGGATAATTAATGTTATCGTTGCTATTTTAACTGTTTTTATCATTATCATTGCACTGTTTCGCTTTGCACTAGCACCAATAAAACGATTCAAAACTTATCTTTTAATTTTAAAAGATAAAGCCTTTTTACAAAGAGCAAATAACGAATTAGACAAAATAATAAAAGATAAAAATAACATTAACGCCGCAATGCTAGACGAAATAACAGAATCAGAAAGATAACCATCCAAACAGGGCTGCTAGGGCAACTTAAAAACATTATTAAACGACACTAATATAGCGCATAAATCAAGAGGATGAATGTGGTAATTAAACTTCATCCTATTTTTATATAGCACTTAGGCTCGAATGTTCAACCGTGCATTTTTTAACTGATTAACAAGATCTAACAGCGATGAATTAAGTTGAAACATAAATTGCTGGTATGAAAACGCTTTTTTACTAATTTCGTCCAATTGTAATTCCCAATGTGCGGTCATATCAGGCATCGACATGATATCGGGTAGTGATAAAATTAGATTTTTACCCACGTCAGTTGAGCGAATTGTCTTGCCTTGGCGAGTTAAAAACTGGCGTTTAAATAACAATTCAATAATGCCGGCCCTTGTTGCTTCTGTGCCTAAGCCATCGGTTTCACGCAGTATTTTTTTGATTTCAGGATCTTTAACAAATCGGGCAATTCCTGTCATAGCAGACAATAATGTTGCATCGGTAAAAGGTCTTGGCGGTTGAGTTTCTTTACTAACCAGTTCGCTATCAATGCATTGCACAGTTTCGCCTTTTTTAACTAATTTAGTTAATAAACCATTACTTTCATTGTCATTTGTCTCGGTTTCAGCTTGGTAGTTTTTACTTCTAAATAAAACTTTCCAACCTTCGTCAAGCATCTGGTTAGCTTTAGAAATAAATTTTCCCCCTTGAATGTCAACATCAATTTGCAATTCAGCATATTTATAAGCTGGGTAAAATTGGGCTAAATATTGCGTTGCCACAACTTGATACACCGCTTTTTCGTTATCAGTTAAGTTTTCCATTCTAGCTTTGCGCAAAGTTGGAATAATAGCGTGATGTGCCTCAACTTTTTTATCATTCCAAGCCTTGGAACGTAATGCAAAATTAGCATCACCAATAGCATTTTGTAGTTCAGGGCAATTATTTTCAATGGCGGACTTTATGCCTGTAATTTGTTTTAAATGTTCTTCGGGTAGATAGCGACAATCCGACCTTGGATAGGTGATTAATTTGTGTTTTTCATATAATGATTGGCAAATGTCGAGCACATCTTGAGCGCTCAATCCATTTTTTTTGGCCATTTCAATTTGCAATGCCGATAAATTAAATGGCATTGGTGGCGCTAATTCTTTCTTTTTATTACTGACTTTATCAATTTTTCCAGATTGATTATTAATGCGCTGACAAACATTTTCGGCTAATTTTTTGACTAATACACGCCCTTCTTCATCCTGATAAGGTGCACAGGCTTCGCTGGGTTGCCATTTCGCTTTGAATATTTCATTATCTTTCGTTTGCAGCACTGCAAAAACTTCATAAAATGGTTTAGGTACAAATTGCGTTATCTCTAAATCTCGCCTAACCACCAATCCTAAAATAGGTGTCTGCACTCGCCCTATTGATAATACGCCTCGATAACCGTTTTTTTGCCCAACAATAGTACAAAGCCTGCTCATATTAATACCATAAAGCCAATCGGCTCGAGCTCTTGCTAATGCCGAGGTGGACAAAGGAATAAAATCTTGGTTACTGCGTAATTGTTGTAAGGATTTTTCAACAGCGCTAGCATTCAAATCACTGATTAAACACCGCTGTATTGTTTTGCGTTTATCTGGCGGTAATTGGCAATAATTTAGGACTTCATCAACCAATAACTGCCCTTCTCTATCTGGGTCGCCTGCGTGCACAATTTGATCGGCTGATTTAATCAGATCCACTAAAATATTAAATTGCTTTTTGGTATTGTCTTTTGGCATTAATATCCATTGCTCAGGCACGATGGGTAAATCGCTAATCGCCCATTTTTTATAACGAGGATCATAGACTTCTGGCGTGGCTTGTTCTAATAAATGCCCAATACACCAGCTCACAACATCACCATTACTTGCTTTAATAAAGCCATTGCCTTTTTGATGAGGTTTAGGTAATACATCAGCAATAGCCCGAGCTAAGCTAGGTTTTTCGGCAATAAATAAACGATAAGACTGATTAGATTGCATAAAAATGACTATTCATTAAAAATTCCAAAAGGTATAAGCTATTATTCACTTTTCTAAAAAGATGTGTCTAACTACCACCACTTTTTATATTTAAGCCAAATGACTGAAACAATACAAATGACAACAAGCAGCAATATTAATCCAACAAAAGACCATCCTTCCCCACTAAAAGGAATACCGGCTAAATTGACCCCCAGTAAACTGGTTAAAAAAGTAATCGGCGTAAAGATAATAGTAAATAGCGACATTAAGTAAATTCGTTTATTAGTCGATTCAGCCAAGAAACTATTAATCTGCTCCATGATTGAGGCTATTCGTAATAAACAGCTATCTATATCAGACACATAATGGTTTTGTTGATAAGAAATATCGTGTAATCGCTGACGATCGTTATCGTCAATCCATGATATTCGTTCTGTTGAAATCTTCACAAAAATATCACGTTGTGGTGATAATAATCGACGTAAGACAATCAACTGTTTACGGACACGACCTATTTCTTTATAAGAAAAGATACGTTGATTTAACACAGCATCTTCTAACTTAATGATTTTATTATGAACACTATCAAAAGATAAATTAACTTGATCACTAATTAAATCTGACATTTGAATCAACCAATCAGCCACATCAACCGGCCCAATGCCTTGTTCTAAATGATCTTTTAATTCCGCAATAGCCGCAATTTCTTGATGTCGAGTTGAAATGATCATATTATCGGTAATAAAAAAACGAAAAGTAACAATAGGATCGGGAAGTTCATTAGGGATAAAGTTAACGCCTTTTAACACAACTAAAACCCCTGATTCAAAACGAATTTCTTTAGATATTTGGTTTGGTTTTACTAACTCGTTTTTAATCAAATCAGGCACAAGATTTGTGGTATTTATCCAGTTGATGGTTTCTTGTTTAGCAAAATCTAAATGAATCCAAAATGGTTGCGAAACGGAAGGAGTGCTCTGTTCATTAAGCGGTATTGCTCTGCCTTTACCATCTAGCTGACAGCAGAAAGCTGGTTGAGCCTCTAGAAGATGTGAAACAGAAATAGAATTTACACTAATTTGATTAGTCATTATCGATACCATTTGTTGTTTTTGCAAATTATATACTGAATCTAGCTTAAAATGGAGTCACCAATTAGTGTTTATTTATTTTGTTTAAGGCATTAAATAGACTTGAGGGACACAAGAATTATCGGGATGATGATAAATACCCAACTCAACCCCATACCAGCGATGGATATTATCCGATGTCAAAACGTCTTTAGGTGTGCCTTGTTCAACAATTTTACCCTGATTAATTAATAGGATTTTATCAGCATATAATGCCGCTAAATTGAGATCATGCAAGACACAACATACCGCCAATTTCTGCTTATGAGCAAGTTGTTTTAACAATCTTAAGGTTTGTTGTTGGTGATATAAATCAAGCGCTGAGGTGGGTTCATCTAAAAAAAGCAATTTTTCAGTCGGTTTGGGTTGCCATAATTGAGCTAAAACTCTAGCTAACTGCACACGCTGCTGCTCCCCACCCGATAAGCTACGGTAATCACGCTCAGCCAACTTTAAACAATCCGTTTGCAACATTGTTTCTTGCATGGCTTGATTAAAATCAGCTTTACCATAAGGTGAACGCCCCATAGCAACCACTTCTTTTACTTTAAATGGAAACGTTAACTGGCTTTGTTGCAACATCACCGTTCTGACTTGAGACAACTGTTTTTCTGACCATTGTGATAGTGGCTTATTAAGTAAATAACATTCTCCAGATGATGGTTTTTGGTAACCGGTTAACAAGCGCAAGAGTGTTGATTTACCGGCACCATTTGGTCCAATAATAATCATAATTTCACCGGCATTTATCGTTAAAGACACGTCATTAATTAAAGTGCGGCTTGCATAACTTAAAGTCAAATGTTCAGCAATTAACATAATCAGATTCCATCTATTATTTATGTTTTAAAATTAGCCACAGAAAATAAGGACCACCAATCAAACTCGTAAAAAGCCCAACAGGAATTTCGGTAGGCGCAACTAATGTCCTTGCAAAGGTATCAGCAAGCAATAATAAACAAGCTCCACCTAATGCTGATGCAGGTAATAGCCAACGATGATTGGCACCCACTTTTAATCGAATCATATGGGGAACAACTAACCCAACAAAAGCGATTATGCCACTAACTGCGACCGATGTTCCTATTAACACCGCACAAAGCAATAATAAATAGCGTTTTATTCGCTGCACATTGATGCCTAAATAATGAGCATCTTCATCGCCAAGTTGAAGAATATTAAGATGATGAGAAAGCTTAAAAACAGCAAACAGAGCGGGGACAATAAATGATACTGCAACAAAAACCAGATCCCACGAGCCTTTACCCAAATTGCCCATCGACCATAATGAGATTTGTCGTAATTGAACTTCATCGCCTATATAACTTAAACATCCCATTATTGCGCCAATAATGGCATTAATGGCAACACCCAGCAAAACCATTTTAGCCAAGTTACATTGCGAGTTTAAGCTATAAATATAAATCAATAAGCAAATCAACAAGCTACCTACAAAAGCAGCCACCATTTTACCGTAAAGCATCATAATAGGAGGAAAGATTGCTGGAAACAAAATAGATAACCCAACCATTAACGCCGCCCCACTACTGATACCTAATAAGCCAGAATCGGCTAATGGGTTCCTAAACAAGCCTTGCATCACCGCGCCGGAACTCGCTAATGCCATACCCACAACAACCGCTAATATAATTCTTGGCATGCGAATATTGAGCCAAATATTCCACAATGGATCATCTAATGGCATGTTCATTAAATGCGTGATAGACAAGTTTAAAACACCACAATTAGCAGAAAGCAGAACAAACGCTAAAAGGAGACCGGTTAATCCCCATAACAATGACCGATGGCTATTGGAATAATGACGATTATTTTGCACCGACTAACCTCTTTTTTGTTGATTTGCTCATGTCATTTAATCAATAAGTGACTTTTAAGCTAGGATCAACCACACTATAAGCGCGATGATCAAACTGATTAGCAGCAATTTTATCAACAATAATTTTCGCTAAATCAATACGATAAACAAAACCATGAACTTCTTGCTGATAATAACACTCGGCATGTTGTGTCATTTCACCATCACGCAGTCCACCTGGTCTTAAGATAACAAAATTTAACGTACTAGTTTGCAACCAAAGTTCAGCTAATGACTTTTCTCGTACGGCATGACCAAAAGCTTGTTTAGCTTTAGTCGATAGCGTAGGCCATGAATCGCCGCAGCCGAGTGAAGTTACCAAAACCATCTGCTTAATACCGGTTTGCTCGGCGCAATCAATAATTACTCGTTGAGCCTTATAATTTCCTGTTTCTCCCCCTAAGGTTGTCACAATCATAGCATCCAATCCAGCTACCTCGCACAACGATTTTACAAGCAAAGCATTAGTTGCATCACCAACATAAGTTTCAATGCCTTGGTTTGCTAATTGTTTAGCAAACTCATTATCACGAACCAAAACAATGCAACGCCAATTCGGATAATTTTGCTTTGCTAGCTGCAAAACTTGATAGCCCGTTCCAAGTTTAGGACTTACACCAAAAATCAATAATGTCTTCATAATATTAACACCTTAAAATTAATTGATTTTTTTAGCTAATGCTCTAAACTTTTCTAACTGGTCTGCTTTTAGTTGATGTTTTTCATCACGACCAACAAAGATTTTGAACATCGCTTGCCCCATATGATTAAGAAATATCATTGATGCGGTAGACATCTTCATAAAGTTACGCTCAATAAAAGCAATATGCTGACAATATTCTGCTTTGATATGACCACTTAGGCCTTTTTGATGACGTAAATTAAAGTATTTTTGGCTATGCGAGCCTGAAGGCAATTCACCCGAAATTTCAGCAATCACATCACCGGTATGAATTAAAAACAGCACCTCTCCCCAAGTTGTCACTTCATCCCAAATTGCATCAAAATGGCTACCATCAACAATTTTTGCACCGGGTAAAGTTTGAATTACTTGCGTCAATGTAACATGATGATCTTGAGCAATTTTTTCTAATAATTCTTCTGGATTGGTTTGCATATAAGCAGCTAAATTTGCTAAATGAGACTGTTTTTCTACCATAATAAGATCCTTTAGTTACGAAATGTTATGTGGGTGTTTTGCTTTTTTAATAACGGAATTAGTCATTGCTGGTTGACCATTGTTCGATAGTCCTGCTTGCGCTCTTTTTTGTTGTAATTCAATATATTCTGGATTGTTGAGTTGTAATAGTAATTGCTGCAAAGCTTGTAGCATGTTGCTTGACCAAAAACGCCCCGACAAAGTTAAAAACATGCAATGATCTCTATTTTTTAAAAGTCCTACTTGATGCCATTGAGCAATTAGAGGCTCAAATAATTGATAGTGTGGCGTTAATTTTGTTAAATCAACTCGCCCCTTTTCAATACCTGCTTGCAATTGATATAACCATTCACCTACCAATGGTTTGTCAGTTAACATCATTATTGGTTTCTTTCCTTGATCAAGCTGGGCATAATATTGGCTTAAATCGCGATGGAGCATAAACGATTGACCACCTAAACGCCCACCAGCGCAAGATCCAAAAGCAAAGAAATTCGAACCTTGTTTAATTAAAAAATTATATAAATTTCGTTCACGGCTGTTTTTTGCCCAATGAGAATTGGTTAAATGAACCCAACCTTGCTTAGCAAGGAACTCGGCACCTTGATGGTAAAAATCACACTTATCTATTACTGATGGTATCTCAATGCGCTTATTTTCAACACTTTTAGCCAGTGGCGTAGTTGGCAATAAATTAAGCGAATAAAGATCAACGCCATCTAAAGGTAAATTATTGGCAATGTCTAAATCTCGTTGCCACGTTTGAGCGGTTTGATTAGGTAAACCAAACATTAAATCACATACCAACGCAACACTATCACGCAATGCAATACGCTCAAAACGCTTAATAATTTGCGCTTCGTTCGATTCACGACCTAATTTTTGCCTAATTGCAGTATTAAACGTTTGCACTCCGATCGAAAAGCGATTTGCCCCCGCGTCAATATAACTATCAACACGTTCATCATCAAAATCAGAGATGCGACCTTCGATTGTAATTTCACAATCGGGTGCTAAAGGTGCATACTGTTTGAAATAACGAATAACGCGTGCTAATTGCCCTGCGGCTAAAGCAGAAGGCGTACCACCACCAAAATAAATGGCATGAATAGGCGCTGATTGCATCGCTTTATTGTGAATTTCGAGCGATATTTCTTTTAATAAATAATCGATATATGTTTCAGTATTAAATTTTCTTAATGGATTTTGATAAAAACCACAAAATTGGCAATGAATATCACAAAAAGGAATATGGATATAAATCAACCGTTTTTTACCTGTTAAAGCGGTATTTTGGATAATTTGCCACTGAGGTACAACATATTGCGGCGATAAAGGTAAACTGGCTTGCAAAGGCATCACTGCCCAGCGATTTTTGAAAGGTAAAGTCGCATTTTCTGCATAAAAAGGACTAACATCTAATGATTTCATAACAACAATTCTTGAACAAATAATCTTCATAAATTAAATAATAATTATTATCATTTAGCAATATTTTTTATTTATTTTTTTTATAACAATTTGATATTTTTATGTATATTTTTATTTGGATATCTGTAACAAAGTTTTTAGGCACAAATTTGGCGATGTTTTAATCTATAAAAAATAGTCCAATAAATTAAATTTACTACTAATTAAAATTCTCAAAACATCATGCAATCCTATTGAAATTTTTATCGTTGCAAAAATAAATATTACTACGTTATTGATAATGGTTATCATTTTCATTATAGTATTTCGATTAAAAAATAACTAATCAACAGGAAATAAACGATGAAGAAAAATTTTTTCGCAAAATTAGGACTATTTTTATTCATTTTCGGCTTTAACAGCTTTATTAATTTAAGCTTTGCGAATGAAAGAATTGTTATTGCTGGAGGCTCTTTAACTGAGATTGTTTTTGCCCTTGGTGCAGGCGATCAGGTTGTTGGTGTGGACAAAACAAGTATTTATCCTAGTAAAGCCAAACAACTTCCCCAAATTGGTTATTGGAAATTGTTAAATATTGAGGGAATCTTATCGCTTAAACCATCGCTATTTATTACATTAAGTGATGCCGAGCCTGATAACATCATAAGCCAAGTCACTCAAGCGAAAGTTGATGTTTTATCGTTACAACGAGTACCGGGAACGACCGAATTACTTTATGCTAATATTGAGAAAATTGCCGACAAATTAAATAAACAACCACAAGGGCAACAATTAATCAACAAAATAAAAACCAACCTAACAAAAATTCAAGAAAAAATCAGCAATCACCCTAATAAGCCAAAAGTCCTTTTTTTAATGAGCATGGGTGGAACGAATTCGGTCGCAGGTAAAAATACCACCGCCGATGCCCTCATCACTATCGCAGGGGGGGAAAATCTTGCCAAACATACAAGCTACAAAACCTATACAGCGGAATCCCTAATTGCCATGGATCCTGAAATTATTGTATTAAACAAACATTCAATTGAACAATTAGGTGGAATGGAAAAATTAAATACTATTGCAGGAATAACAGAAACATCGGCTTATAAAAATCACCGCATTATTGCCATTGACGATAGCTATCTTTTTGGTATTGGACCAAGAGTTGACGAAGTTGCCCAAATACTTTATCAACATTTTTATCCTCAATAATATTGGATAACTAATTTGTAACATAATAATTATATTTAATTTATAACAATTTTAAGCGAAGCAATTGAAGCGTATTATTTAATTTATTATGTTTGAAAGGAATAAAATGCTTAACTTTACTCATTTTAAAAAAACTAGCACACTGGCTTTAAGCTTGTCCTTTATCATGCCCGCAATCGCAGCAGAAAATAATGATAAAGAAAAGTACAATGACGTCATGACAGTCACTGCACACGAAGCAACAAAAAAACCCGGCACCAATGCCGAAATTTCTGAACAAGAAATCAGACGCGATGGCGGAACCAATTTTGGCACACTTATGCGCTATCAACCACTTATTTCAGCGCCGGGGAACATTTCAGGATCTGGCAGTGGTAAAAGTAGCTGGGATCGAGGTGGATTTACTGGCTATAACATTCGCGGTTTAGATGCCAACCGAGTTTCCATCGACATTGACGGCATGCCCTTACCCATCGCACAAGGACGCGTCAACTCAGTAGGTCGAGCTGGATTTGGTACTTACGGCATTGGGCGTGATTATATTGATACCTACATGTATAACAGAGTCGATATCCAATCAGGTGCAACACCCGTTAGTAATGCTAACAATACATTAGGAGGATCGGTATCATTCCAAACCAAAACTGCAGGTTACTACCTATACCCTGGTAAAACAAGCTACTTTGGCTTCCAAAACAATTATGACAGTACCGATAGAAGTTATCATCAAGGATTAACCATAGCAGGTGGCGACGATTACCTTAATGGCATTCTTGTATTAAGTCGTCGTGATGGTCAGCAAGGTCGCAATCATGGTGATTCAATCAACAATTACCCAGAAAATTGGCATTCAAACTCAATATTGGCTGGATTCGGATGGCAAATGAATGATGAACATTTACTTAATACCACGGCTGATTACAACGGCAAAACCAAAAATTCACATTACGACACATGGGATAAATATGGTAAAAAAATCGAATCCTTTGATCACCAAAGAAGCAAAAATAACCGTTTTAATCTAGCCATCAAAGAGCAATGGAAACCAACCAACATTAGCTGGATTGATAGCTTAACCACCCAACTCAATTATCAACAAACTCACGTTTACGATAATACAGACTTAAAACACACATCTAGAGGCAATTTCAACACACAAACACACTACAACACCAAGGCTTATAACTTTATTACAACCCTCTTAAAAAATTATGAAAATCAAAAAATCAGTGCGGGTTTAAATACAAAATGGAGCAAAGATGAATCGCCATTTTACACATCGGCAAAATCACAATATGGAAGAATCTTTCCGGATGGCGATTACACCAAACCTCAAGCTGATAGCCGCAGTTATCAATTAGGTGGATTTGTTGAAGATCGTATTAGTTTTAACGTCAATAACAGCAATAACTTCTATTTGGTCCCTGGAGCAAGAGCGATATACCAAAACACCAAACCGCGTCATCTTGAAAACATGAGCGTAACAAACATAAACTCAAGTCAACTTGGCAAACAGTACAACGGCAATAGTGATTTTAAAATATTACCATCCATGTCATTAATGTATGACATCACCCCAAATATGACCACTTACTTACAATACAAACGTGGCGCACAAATGCCAAATCAAAACCAATTATATGGTTCATATTTAGCGCATAGCCAAATGTATGTACTCGTGGGTGATTCTAATCTAAAAACCGAAACCAGTGATAATTTTGAATTAGGACTAAAAGGACAACCAACGGCAGGCGTTACATTATCAACGGCAGCTTTTTATAATAAATACAAAAACTTCATTGCTTATTCTCGTTACAAAAAGAATTTTGTCGGAACAGGTAACCGTATCGTTTATCAATCGGAAAACCGAGATAAAGCCTACATTTACGGTGCCGAACTCAGCAGTGAATTTAATATAGGCACATGGTTTGAATCTATAAACGGTTTAAGCGCAAGACTTGCTGTCGGCTACAACCAAGGTAAATCAAAATCTAGCTATCTAGGCGACAAATATATCGAAATGGACACCATCTCACCATTAAAAAGCATCATTGGTCTAGCATGGGATGACCCTAACAAATACTATGGTTTCGCATTGACCACAACCTTCCAAAAAGGCAAGAAAACAGACGGCACAACGCGTGAAACCTACAACAATGACGGTAAGCCAATCAAAAATTCAACCGATGACTATTTTAGAATTGCAGGACATGGAATTGTTGATTTAACAGGTTATATTAATATCACTAAAAACGTAAAATTAAGCGGTGGTATTTATAATCTGACCGACCAAAAATACTGGGATTACCTAAGTAATAATAAACTATACAAAACATCAAATTATAAATATCTAGAAATGTTTACCGCACCGGGTAGGACATTCCAATTAGGTATGGATATTGATTTTTAATTGTAAATCAAAAATGATGTGTTGTTTTGGATCAACCCGTTTAGGCGGGTTGTTTTTTTTACGTTTTTTTTGGTAAAATTACGAAAAATTTTAATAAAATCAATAAAATTACCAACCACTCTTTAGCAGTTAAATGGCTATTGCCTAGAGTAAGTTATTATTGATTTTGCGGACTTGTTGGTCATCAGCGTCCTACCGTAGTTATGTAAGTAATTGATTTGTTTAAAAACAGCAAAATAAAAACTTCAATAAAATCAATACCTTTCCTGACCGATTTTTGGATAATTATTGCGTTTCTTTTGATAAAAAGTAACTTATAAAAACCACTCAAGGTTATGTTGCCTATCTTATTCCGTCGTTATAAAGTGCCAATAACAGAGCGAGATCAGCACGTCAAACAAGAATGATAGCGATGCTATGCTTCAATCGGAAACACAAATTTGTCTGAAACAAATTTGAATATAGGTGGCTTCAAAGAGATAAGTAGCGTAGTAACCGCAGACCATGTTCTGTAACTTAAAGCGAGGGGGGAGGTAAGGAATTCGCTTTAATTGTTTAAACTCGGACGTGGACACTATAACTATTTTTTTCACTAAAGGTCAAAACATCCTAAACCTTACCACACTAGAATAGACTGTAGCTTTCAATCGCAACAGCGCGGAGAGCGCTGTTCTTTGATATCATCTCCCTCCCTTTGCCAAAGGACTAAAAGCTAAGGTGAGGTGCAAACAGCATAGAGGTCACTGGATGCTAGGTAACTATAAACGACACCGCCACCAGAGCTGACAGCAAACGGAGTACTACCTGCTACGTCGCTTGCCCAATAGTAGTTATAAACGAAACCCACATCAGCGTAATAGTTCATGTAGCCCCACTCAGTGAAAAAACCTGCACCTATATGACACATGTAATTATTATCAGATGACCTAGGCGTGGCGCCATCTATACCTCCATAGCATGGGAAATAATGATGCACACCACATTTCGCGTTAGTCAAATCCTTTACCTTAGCAAGACGATAACCCAAACGGCTACACCAAGATATTTGATTAGACTGGGTATCGTGTTTACCACCGCGATTGACGAACCACTGCCTCAACACAAATCCATACCTCACCTCATTACCACGACTATCCCTTCCCACCAACTCAAAAGTCTGCGGCAAAGAGGGTACAGTTAGTGGACTAGGATTTGCTGAACTTATCTGACTACTATCCGCTCTAGGACCATTTAACATTACCCGTGTTACATAATGGGATTTATCACTAATCCAAATATCAGCCGGTCTGCTATTTCTCTCCGGATCTATGAATGAACCAGAATGGGGCCTTGTCCAACTCACTGTTGCCCTTATACTACCATTCGTGACAACAGACCACATCAACTCACTTCCATCCACTCCACCTATATCTAAATCAAAATACAAACCATCTAAACCCGTTGTCGGAAAATTAAGATCATAAGATGACAAACTTGTTGACTGAACTAAAAAACCCCTATTTTGATCCCAAATGCTTGCTGGACCAGCAAGGCTAGGATTATCTCTAAAATCAAGATTACCACCGCCATATATCAAATTCACCCTTACGTAACAGATTTTTGGCAATTCATTTGGATTGATATAATACGACACCGTACTACCACTGAAAGTACTGTTATTCGGTACACCATACTGTGTAGCTAAGCTGCCTCCAGTACTACTTAATGTTACCTTATAAGGCGCATCACATATATCTAATGTATCGCTACGACTTACTGTATGGCCATTCTTGTCAGTGAAACTTACCGATATACTCCCCGTCGCTGTTATGCCATTTGCACCCTGTCCATCTCCATCATCATCCCCCCAATAATGATATCTATTCACTAAATCATTTAAATTCAATAAATTAGTCGATGAAGGTACCGACATACTTATATCGCCCAAAGTTCTTCCGTTAATTAACTTTATCGGATTTGTTGCGTCTGATGTATTAGTTGACGGCGTGATGGTTCTACCATCTGGCAGTGTAATAGTCAATAAACTATCCACTGAAGTCGCCCTAGTTCGACCACCATCAAACGTTAAATAAGGTGCATTCCCCTCAATAACCTTTGTGGTTTGCGCCGATAATGCCTGAGAACTTTGCGAATACAGTAATAGCAACAACGGTACAAAAACCAACCATGGCTTGAATAATTTAGACAATTTAGGTAGGAGAAGTAAGCTCTTCGACCTCAGCGATGAAGTCAGGTTCGATAACTTTGGTGATAAAAATAAGAATTGAGTCTGATTTCGACTACGATGATATTGAAAAAGATTTAGGGCGTAGATTTGGCAGGCCAGATGCTAAGTATGATAGCGCATTTCGATTATCCTGTCAAGTAACTTTTTGTTTTATTTATACTTTTATAATTAACCGCTCAACTAATGAGCATTTCCTTGCTTTAAAAGTGCTTAAATTATAGCCGATTGAAAAATAATGTGCTAGTTTTTTTGTTAAATGGATAAGTTTAAGCTTGTGTTGACGTATTTTGGGGGATGGTTTTGGTGGTATTTTTGACTAAAAACCACCAAAAAAAACTTCAATAAAATCAATACCTTTTCTGACCGATTTTTAATTGGTTATTGCTAATAACGATGTATGTGCAATTATTTTTTATAGTTTTATCCAAAAAACGATTGAATATACATAACTAATGACAATAAACATAATAGAAAAAATACCTAAACCATAAGAAAACTTATTCTTACTTGATTTTACAAGTATAATTCCTACAATCAATAAGGAAAGATAAAAATACCAGAAATGCATTGGTGCATAAACAAAGATAACTCTAAGCAAAAAATAAACTATGTTAACTAAATCCCATTCGTACATTTAATTTATCATCCATTAATATTTTTTATTTATTATATATTCTTTTTTCATTATTACTATCAGCAACTATTTTTAGTTTGTGCTATATATTCATAATGTAAAAAAATATCGTGCTGTTTTCTTTCTATAAAAGATTGGAAACGATTATTTTTCTGGTAACGACATAACCGCTGTTTCTTTATATTCTTTTGTCTTTTTATCCCACTCTTGTAATCTGAATATACAAAAGGATTTCTTTTTATCCTCTATTGGGTTAGCACCGATAGATAGCAAGTAATCGGTATCTTTTTTCGGTATAAATACTATTTTTTTGTTATTCCAGTTACATGTAACCAATTCGGCGTAACCTCGATGGAACCATCCCGCTTCTTGTTTTTTATATCTATAAACAGCCACATTAAAAATAAACGGCTTATCTGGCACTATATTGAGCTGATTTATTGGTTTTGCATTTTCATCCGAAACGTGTACGTCATGAATGTCGGTAACAATAGGCGCATAAGTTTCATCACCAAATCGATAAGCCATGAAATATCCTAATTTACGTGTATTTGTTTCGTCATATACACGTAATCTGCTTGCAGTAAAATCATCTGAGCCCACTTGTACTACAGTAATCCTAGCCTTAGGTTGTTTACCTTTTGGCTCAACATCTGAATAAAAACGGGCTTTTGCTAAATATTCTTCTTGCCTTTTTTTTGCGCTATCAGCTTGTTTTGTTGCGGTATCTTGTGCACAAGATGTGATTAATAGCGAACAGATAATAAAAATGGATAATTTGAATAATTTATACATTATTTTCTCTCATTATTTTTATAGTGAATTCAAAGGATAATATATATTTCAATTTAAAGAAAGAATTTTAGTTTTTATTGAGTTGATTTGATTAACGTTAATTTTATCCTCAACAAAACTCTAATTTGTGAACTATGGCTTAAAATTGCCTTAAGGTAATATCTTTGATAACTCATGACCTTAAAACTAAATATTTATCAACCATTTTGTTAACTCTAAAAGCCTTAATTTGGGTCTGATGATTTTGACAAATTGATTTATTTCTAACTTTTTAATTATTTTTGTAAGTTAGACGCAATCTGAAATAAATCACATTATTGGTCACTGTTCCAATAAAAATAGAATGTTTATTTAACTTACAAAAAATATTAAATATATTATAGACAAACCCTCTTAAAGGGTTTGTCTATAACTGTTATTTCATTCTGGTGCAATTTGCCTCTTCTTTAATTTTATTATTCGATGAACTATATTCGATATCTTTAGTTATTGTTTCTCGCTCATAAGTCAAAATAAATTTATCATTGCTTTCTTTTTGTAATGATCGTGTCTTTTTGCTAAAAAAGTAATCCGTTTCTTCTTGTTTTGTTTTATTATCATAAGTTTCTACAAGGCTTTCTTTGTCCCAATGTCCTGTTTTTAGATTTTTAGAATATAAAGAATTATTCTCATATTTAAATGACATTAACACATATTCATCATTATATTTTTTTTTAAATTCCTCAAAACCATTGCCATTCCAATCAGAGTTATAGAATGTCACTTTACAACTCCATTCGCCTACAAACATTTCATCCGATACTCGTTTTTCACCACAACCAGATAAAATTATTCCTAAGAAAGCAACTAAAAATATTTTTTTCATACCATCTCCTTAATTAAATCTAGATAATAGTATGAAACTTATCAATTAATAGCAATAAAAAAATCCTCATCAAGTAATCCTACAGATGTTTTTTTTAAATCATTCAACAAAATAAATTTACTTTCGTTTTATATGTGTATGACACCGGAAGATTATGAAATTAAGCAACCCGAGGAGAATGCTATATTATCAACAGCGACGACGAGCACAATTATGTGTTCTATCAAACGCAGAAAGCGCTATATGATATCGCTGATTTTGTGATGTTAGCTGATGCTGTTGAGTATTGTAAGTTGAAGATTGATAGTGTGTTTGTTAATATCTAAATTATCAAATTAAATTGAGTAGCGCTATGAAGTATATACATATAATTAAATTTTTAATGACTCATGATTTAACGCATTTGAAAGAGTGCTGGCGAGCTGAATTAACAAGGCGAAAACAAATATCATTTTATCGTGTTTTAATTTCATATATCAGAACAGATTCAACACATAAAAAATACTTATTTTGGTGGCGTTTAGCTCATGAAATGTATATGTATGGAAATAAAAAACAAAAAGAAACCTCTTGGAAAATACAAAAAAAATTAATATATAGATTTAAAATTGATATCCATCTTGGTGCAAAAATAGGTAAAAATGTGTCTTTCCCTCACCCTTATTCTATAACTATTGGTGAAAACGTAATAATTGGTGAAAATCTTATTATACATCAGAATGTCACAATAGGATTTGGGCATGGGCCTATGCATATTATTATGGGAGATAATGTTTATATTGGTGCTAATTCACTGATACTCGGTGGTGAAATAAAAATAGGCAATAATGTAAAAATCGGCGCGATGTCATTTGTAAATAAAGATATTCCAGATAATTGCACTGTTTATACGAAAAAAACACATACAATTATCCAGAATAATTGATTATTACTGTGGTTTTTCTGGCTACTTGATTTTAGGTTCTGCATCTAAATCAATGCGATCTAATAATGCCCTATTTTTTCATTCTTGTAACTAATCTTCTTCGCCTGATACTCATAACTCAAAATCCATGATTTGCTAAATGATCTTATTCAAGGTTCTTATCACATACAGATGGAACCTCATATCAATCCTCATCATATAAGCATAAATTAGCTATTTACAAGCATAGGTATCCCAACAATTGCTACCATTTTGATCGCTAATTTTTCTGCCTAAAACATGTTGTTGTCCAAACATCTAGCTCGCTAGGTTTTTTTGTTTGAATATATCTAGAACTATAAGTGTGTACATATTTAAATTCATCATCTGAAACATATTGATATTCCCATATATATTCGTACTCAATGTTTTTATCTAGATTATGATGCTCTTTTCTATAGCGTTTAAATGAAAATTTTTCCGGTGCTAAATTATAAGATTGTTTCGTCATTGAGTTGTCTTCATGTTTTTCATATCTTATGGGGATGTCATTTATCTCATAATTTCTTTCGTCATTGGCATTTTTTCCTATATTGTATACCCCTTGGTTATGACATATCCATTTCCCAATTAGCATATCTTCTGTAACTTCAGGCGAACATCCAGACAAAGCAAATGCCATTAGTAAAAATGCAACTATCCTTTTTAACATTATTATTCCTTTTTTATTATTATAAATTTAAATTATAACAAATCATTCTAGATAGCTCATTTATTATTTGTTTTTAGTGTACTTCTCAATAACATTTAGCAAATACTCTTTATATCAGATGCTGTCGTCGAACATTGATATTTTTATTGTATTTAGATGGTCATTAACCATTCCCAATATTGTCTTCTAATTCAGTTAAGTAATAAGAAAACTCAATTTGCAGCCATGTCTTCTATCCTCTAATATTCTGTTTATCAATTATCTTTAATTTTTGGCAAGATACACAGCTACTTGTAAATGTAGCTGATCTCTTTTCATAATAATGAATTTGAACTCTATTTAGAATAAAAATTAAAGCACAGTTAATCTGTAAAATCCAACTTAAGCAGTTAAATTTTATAAAACATTAGAAATTGGTTTAACTTATTGATTTTAATGGCGTCCCCTACAGGATTCGAACCTGTGACCTACGGCTTAGAAGTGCCTTAATATACTAAAATATATTAATTGAAAAACCTTAATAACACTAGAAACAACAAGGGCTAGCCAAAATTTCAATTAGTAGATTTTAATAGATTTTAGTATATATTAATAAACATTTGTGTCACAAAATGGTCACACCATCTTACAACCGACCTTCCAAAATTTCACATCAAAAAACAATCAATATAAAATAACGAAAAATAAATTTACTTTTGTTTTATATGCGTATGATGCCCGAAAATTTTGAAATTGAATTGTCGGGCGAATGATACATTATCAACAGCGACGACGAGCACAATTATGTGTTCTATCAAACACAGAAAGCACTATATGATATCGCCGATTTTGTGATGCTACATGACGCTGTTGAGTATTGTAAGTTGAAGATTGATAGTGTGTTTGATCATTAATATTTTGCTATAATTTTATTTTGTTTGGAATAACCGATTTAATTACATGGGGTTTAGATATGGGATTTAGATATTGGATTTATAAAAAAACCGGATTAAAACTACGCAAAAATTTAGATTACAGTTCTCAGATAACTAAATCAATTGAAGAAGCAACGATAAATTACGATCAAAATGTCATTGAGGATAACTGCAATCTTTTAGATAATATTATTCAGAAACCTAAATTAATCGCTGAAACAGCGACAATTTGTCCTCAAGTCGTCATCGACGATAACTGTAGAGTTGATGAGCATTCTTATATTGTTAGTGGTTTAGTTAAAAACACACATATTGGTAAGTACTGCTCAATTGCAACAAACGTTACAATCGGCGCAGATAAACACCCCACGGACTGGTTATCAATACATCCATTTCAATATAATGAAACTGACAAGTTCAAACCACTAGAAATCACAACAATTGGTAATGATGTCTGGATCGGAGCAAATGTTGTTATACAAACAGGGGTAAAAATAGGCGATGGAGCAATTATTGGTTCATCAGCAGTTGTCACTAAAGATGTCCCTCCCTATGCTATTGTTGCAGGCATTCCAGCAAGAATTATACGATATCGTTTTTCAAATGATATCATAGAGAAATTACTGGAATTAAAGTGGTGGGATTTAGAACATCATTTATTAAACAAAGATGTCATTGACTTTAACAACATCGAAAAAGCTATCGAACAAGTTGAAACAATAAAAAATAAAGATAAAGTGGCATAATTGCCACTTCTTTACGGCTTGTCTGGAAATACTGCATTAATGTCTGATACATCAACACGCATTAACAAGATTCGATATTTTTTCCACTCTTTTAACTGCGCTTCTTCGTCGGCTTCTTGCATATCAAAATCGATAATATCTTGCAAAATAGCTATTTTTTCGCTGGCTTCGTTGATTAATGAATTTTTTGTAATTGTATTTTGCTCACAAAGATATTGATTACGCTCATTAATGTCTTCAACCCATTTTTTACCATCCCACTTGTGAAAAGCTGATGGCTTCGGATCTGAGTACGTTAAATCACTAAATATAATGCAGCCTGCGTTTATTGCGTTATGCAATTCATCGTGCTGTTTAGCTGTGATTTCTACAGCATCAGACGGTATTTCGTTGTTAATTTCATCTATATAAAATGATTTTGTTGTATGACTGTAAAAATGTTTCATATTTAAAATCCTATAGCTATGTAAAGAAAACCTGTGTTCGCGTAGCTACCAACTGGATCTTTTCCCCAACACTTAAACTGAGAGCGAGATATTGGTGATGCTGCTGTAGAATTAACTCCAGCAAACAAATCATTCGTCACTATTGATAAACAAGCATTTGGGAATACTGTAAAAAATGTTTGAATAGACCCACCGAATCCTGCCCCAGCCAAATATTGTCCTTCCCCCCATTGGATGATCAGTCCATTGGCCATTTTCGCATAACCATTTTTAGCAAATACTGCTGCATATTCTGCGCTGCTAATCAAGTCAGAGTTATTAAACTTTGGGCGCTGTTTAAAATTCGTTTGTTCACCTACCATGTAAATAGGTGAACCGTTCACATCCTCTTTAACGGCAGGAACAGCGCCAACATCATCAGCAGTTGGTTTATTATTCGGCGAGTAAACTCGTTGGCCTTGTTCATTTAGAACTTTTACATCTAATGAGCCATTAATTGACTGATTATCTACACCAGATTTTTTTATGAAAACTGTAGTATCAATTGATAGCGCAGCGTTTTTAGCGTCATCTGCTGATTTTTTAGCATTTTGTTCAGATGTTTTAGCGTTGCGCTCAGATGAGCTAGCAACATTTGCGCTATTACTAGATTGTTGAGCTGAGTTATGTGACGCTGTAGCTGATGAACTAGCACTATCTGCATATGATTTTGCTGAATCTGAATGTGATTTAGCTGATTCGCTAGCATCAGTTGCTATTGTTGCTGATTCACTTGCTGATCGTGCTGAGTTGCTTGCATTAGCGACCAAGCCTTCAACTGAATGCGCTATATTTTTTGCATTAGTTTCGCTTATTTTTGCGTTCGTTTCAGATGTTTTACTATTCTGTTCTGAATCTGCCGCTTTTTCAGCAGATTTATTAGCATGATTACGAGCATCAATAACTTGTTGCAGTATTTCAGGTGTTATCTCACTCTCCGACGGGTTAAGTAAAAAATCATTTAATGAGCCGTCAGATGAGTCAGAAAAAACTTGAATTGTACCCAGCCTTTTTGGTGGGAATCCATTTATAATCAACTTTACTTCATAATCACACGGCAAAACGTTCATTATGTAACTACCGTTACTTGCTACTTGAAATGCTTGCGTTTGCGTTAGTACTTTGCTTGTTGTTTTTTTTGCGCATAACTCAATAGTGCAGTTGTTAATAATATTACCTGCGCCGTCTGTTAAAACGCCTGATATTTTTGCCATAATTTTCTCCTAAAATAAAAACCACTACGAAGGCGATTATTATTTTTTCAATGTCATTATTGTGATGAAATCTGGTATGCCATCTTTTTTATATTTGTTCGGTGTTTGTGTGTTAACAAAAAAAGTTACATTAGCGGGTATTGTAGTTGAAAGAGTTTCACTTACAGTGAGACTTATCTCTGATGTCTCTATCCTTTTTGTGATAACTTGATTAGTTGCACTATTTCTGATGATGATATCCAGCCTACCAAATGTGAAATAATTCGGGCTCCAGTGGTTATCGCCAGTATGGCCCGGGTGACCAACGGCTGCTAACGTAACTGGTAAAATAAACAACTCTCGATCGAACGACTCAGGTGCTATAGTAACGGAGCCATCTTTTGCACATGTGTGCATTTTTATAATGTCGCCGACAATTTGCATTGCTGTTAACTTCCCTTTAACTTGGCAATTCTCATTAATCACAACATTATTTAATTGCCCTGAGTTCGCATAAATGCTGCCTGCAATATTCGCCCGTCTAGCGTTTAGCGTACCGTCCTCCCATAGTTCAAAAGCTGGAGGATTACCTGCACTGATAACGCTACCTGCAACCATTTTACCGCCTGAGATTAGCGGTGCTTTGATTTCAGTGCCAGCGATTAATCTGTCCCCCCTCATTGTGCCAGTAGCAATTAAATCACCGTCCAAGAACATGGCAGGCTCAATCCAATATGAGCCGTTGTACATACGCGCCTCTGAATGTGCAACTTTCCCCGCACCATCTAATGAGTAAACAATTAGCGTAGTATCACGAGCTGGATAAAATCCGAATTCACGATAAAACATTTGAGTCGCTTCATCATTATTAGTCGGGAATTTACCGTCGTGAGTTTGAATCCTAAATAATCCCCCTGCCCCGTTTTCAGCAATTAATGTTTTGGTGTTAGCAATGAACATTTCTGAACGACCAACAACATTAACTGCATTCACACCGTACCAGTACTCAGTATCAGGCTGACAATCAACATCAGTTAATGTCATAGCTCTACCAAGATAATTGGTTTTTGCTTCAACTTCGGACTTTGTTGTACCTTTGTAGAATTCGAATTGTGTACCCAAGCTCGATACAGACGTCATAACAGGGCGAATCGCTACATTAAAACTACTTGGCGTGAGTACCAAGCCTGATGGTTTAGACGGCGGCAGAATCGAAAAAGCAATCGTAGTTTCATCGCCCAATCGTCCGTCTTCTGCTACCCCTCTAACCGTTGCGCTAAACTTGCCTTGCTGTAATTCTGATAAATAATACTCAGTATCATTAACAGTTTCACGACTAATTAATTTATCATCACGATGCACCTTAACCTCAAATTTCAGGTTTTGAATCGTGCGAGGTGTGGACCATGACAAACGAGCTTGATATAAGTCGGACTCCGGTATAATTTCAGCTTGTAGTTGTTCAACAGGCGGAATTGACCAGCCAAAAATAGTACCACTTTCTGCTTCAAATTTTGCCCCATTATCTACTATCGCCTCTTTTTGCGGTTCATGTTGTAACGCTGTGATTGAGTAAGTGCCGTCGCTGTTTTCAGCAATCGTTATAGCCTTAAATAACCGTGGTTTGATTTTATTGTCATATAAGCCCCAAACCGAATATTCATCGACATTAACACTACTTACTAAAACAATTTGATTAGGTTTAACCTGAGCTTGAATTTTAACTTTTTGTAGTTGCATATTTGTGTCAGTCACACTTAAATACGCATGTTTCATGTGTTTAATGTCAATATCACGGTCTAACGTAATCGTGCTACCATTTGCTTCTAAAATTCGTCCGCCAATAGTTGTACCTGCAAAATCATTATCAGCAATACCGATAATATCGCCGGGTAAATGACGGATACCCTCACGTCCCACGCTAAACGTAACCGTTTGTGTTTCAAGCTTTTCAGTTTGAATTAACCATTTACCAACCCTGTGAGCTTGACCTCTCGACGTACAACCAAACGCATCGATTTGCGCTACATTCAGCCCAAATCGCTTAATTAGTTCATCATCAGCGACGTACTCAGTTGTTGGCTCCCAATTGTTATTAGGGTCAATATAACGCACATGCACAGCAGTATGCCGTGATTTTTGTGCTGCTGAGGTGTAGTTGAACTGCCCCTCGACTACATTTGAGTTTGAATAAATTGCTACAGGGTCGCTTGGTCTATCCATCACCGCAGTGTACTGCGTACCGTCCCAAATTGGCATGGCTCGGAAGATTGAGCACAGGTCGTGAATAACATCGTACGCCTGTCGTTGCTCTGTAATGTAACAGTTACAGGTAAATCTTGCCTCTTTACCGCCAAAACCATCATCAACTAACTGGTCACAGTATTGAGCAATCGTGTATAACGCAAATTTATCAACACCAAATTGACCAATACGATTACCCATGCCGTAGCGTGTATTAGTTAGTATGTCGTAAAATATCCACGCTGGGTTATTCGTCCAAGCAAGCTTAAAATTACCTGACCAAAAACCCTTATACTCTCTCGTTTCGGGAGTGTAATTGTCAGGCACTTTAACTATCATACCTTTGATTAAATAATTACGGCGAGGCACACCACTAAACTGCGATGAATCAAACTTCAAACCAACGACCGCGGTGTTCGGATATGAAAATTTAGTATCGTAAATTTCAGTGTACGAACTCCATAGCGTGTTATTAACTAGCAATGATGATGTGCTGTCTGGTGTTCTGCGCACCACTCGAATGTTAAACGGTTTCGGTGGTAAATCATCTAAAATAACAGAAGTTAAATACTGCGAGCGTGTTTTTTTATCGATTAAATCCACCGTTTTTACCGTTTTCCACACACTACCCACACCGATTTGAATTTCCATTGATACTGAGGTTCGGTTGATGTTGCCTTTTTTATCTGTGGAGCTCAACGACTGCACACCAACAGTAATGCGTACCCTATCAATATTTGGGTCGGTAATGGTTCGCACAATCGGCGTTGCTGCTTTTACTTCCAAATTAACAGGCACTTCGTTTTCGGTTGCCGGAAATCCTTCTAGCGGTGATTGCGCCTGAATGCCTGCCGTCCATTCAACATTAACACCATTGAAATTGTATGAACCGTCGGGCGCTTGAATTGGTGTATCATTTAAAAATATGCTTTGCAATCCGTTTGCTGGACCCTCTATCTGCCCCTCACATAATAAATCAATAATACTCAGTTGCTGGTGTGATTTTAGATTGTCTTGTGCTTCTTTTGGTGTTTTTGCTTTTCCTGAACCTTTACCCATTTTTCTTCCCCTTTATGATTTTATCCCAAGGGATTGGTGTTGTTGGTTTTTTATCTGGATTCGTTGCGTCGTCTAATGTTTCAAGCCCTTGTGACAGCACTTTCGAACCCACTTTTATTAAGCCATAGCAAAGCGGCACAGGTGCTCCTTGCGCTATCGTGTTGTCCAGATTAGAAAAATAGGTGTTTTTATTAGCGCCACCGTCAGCTGATTTGTCTGTTTTGGGTAGTTTGGTTAGCATTTGGGCTACACCACCAATCATCAAACCCAACCCCGCTGCCATTAATGGATAACCCATTGGCGTCCAGTAAAAAATAGCACCAACAACGAACATCACCGCACCAGCTATAAAGCTGAATGCTCCACCTTTTGCACCCTCTGTTTTAGGTACAATATGAATAACAGCGTCCTGAGGTATTCGACTGTGTAGACCAAACTGTAAATTGTCCTCGTTCATATCTACGCCGTTAATTCGCACCCGAAAATAACCGTCCATAATCTGCTGCTTCAAGCCTTTAATTTGACAATACAATCCGTTTAATGCCTCCGCTGCTGTTTCAACGCTCATATTGAACTTATCGCCATATTGTTTAAGATTGCCGTAAAGCCTGACGATTGCCATTTTTTATGCCTCCAAATTGAATGTGTGTATTTAAGCCAAAATCCATCATATAAATCTCGTTTAGAGAGACGATTTGGGCAATGATGTAAAATGAATTGATTGCCGATATAAATGGCTGCGTGGTTGGGTGTTGTCGAGCCAAGACAAACCAAGATAACGTCGCCCTCTTGAACATCCTCAACTTGTTCAAACTCATTTTTAGGTAGTAAATCTAAGTAAAGATTTTGCCCGTTATGCCACCAATCATCTTGCCTTTCGTAATTCGGTAAATCGATACCCGTTAACATGTACGCATCTCGTACTAACGTTAAGCAGTCAGTTTCACCATGCTTAAATTCACGACCAAGCAGTGGCTTGATATACCTGAACTTGTGAATTTGATTGTTGCAAACTAGCCACCAGTTCAATCCTGTTTGCTGTTGATAAAATTGGTCTGCTTGGCTGAGTATCGGTAAACCGTTTGGGTGAGAGTGAACAATTGCGGTTATCTCTCCTTTTTGTTCTGCCTTTATCCAATCGTCAGGGGATATTTCAAATGTTTCGGTTGGTGTAGGTGAAATGTTATTGCATGGCAGATAGGATTTATTATCAATAACAAATCCGCAGCACTCAGCCTCACCGCATTGTTTAGCGTGATTAAGTATTTGTGTTTTCATAATTAATTAAGAGAGTTTAGCAGCAGTTGGAAAACCACCAAAAGGAAGAATACCGTGTTGGCCATGACGAAGCTTACAGCCATTTAGACAACGGCTACATTTATCTTTAGTAATATCGTTTGTGGGTTTATCAAATTCATCAGCTACAGGCCCACCTGTATAGCCGCACTCTGACGAGCGATATATCCAACTGCAAGTATTAGCAATAATGACGCGTGCTGGAATTAATGCGCCGTCTGACTCACACGGTAACGCTAATTCAAACGTAACCACCATTGAATTTTGTTGTTTTACCTGCTCAATCACATAATTTGAGCTGATTTCGCAAAACGGATCGGCATATTGATTACCGTTCTCGAAGTTAACAGCGTCTAAGTATTTAACTGGCACTTCGTGACGTGTGACAATTGCGCCAAGTAAGCCGTCAAAATCGGCTATTAGACCAGTAATAAAACCCATTGCATTGCTAACGCTCATTGTCGGGCGGTTACTAGTGCCCTGCCCGTTTTTCTGAAAACCATCTACTTTAATAGGATATGGCTCATAGATATTACCCTGCCATGTAATCGGACGCCGAAGCTCATTTAATCCATTATGAAAGCGAAATATCGTTTTATTACCCACGATTTTAGTTAAATCGACTTCATACAGGTCAATAATCGCATCTTGTGCTATTTTTGTGATATTAAGTAGCATTTTTTTGGGGATCATGCGACTACCTCCTCAAATGTTGCGGAAATTGTTTTAGCTGCGCCATTGGGCGTTGATGTCCAAGAACGACAAACAACTTTGATCGTTTTGTGAGTGTTAGGCTCTCGCCATAAAAAAGCTTTAACCGCATTGTGTCGGCTAAGAAAATCATCAATCAAGCCGACATCTTCTGATAACCCGACAAATGTTACATTGTATGAGCGCAAATCGTTGTTAATACCGTCCCGAATGCGTTGCTCATAGCCGTCGCCGAATTTAATTACCTTTACTTTCGGTGATACTGAGATTGTGGAGCTGTTTTGCGGTCTCCAGTGAAATGTTTCCATAATTTTCTCCAGACATAAAAAAAGCCCGCAATTGCGAGCTTTAGGTTTGATTTTCTTTATTACTAATTTTTAATAGAACCCATTAGCGTTTCAAGTGAATGCGCATTACTGACGCAAAGAGTTCGTGAGTCAAATTCTTGTGACCAACAAAAAAGCCAGTTTTCTAACTCCTCTACATTATACTTTCCTGTAGCGACTCCAACGCCCATCTCAACAACTTCTGCGTCAGGAGCTTTTAACTCTTGCCCATTTAATAGTAAAAATAGATAACCAGAAAACATAGCCGTTCTTTTATTAGCATTTGCAAAAGGGTGGTTTCTAATTAAACTCTCAATGAGAACAGCCGCCAACCTAAAAATATCCTCAGTTTGTTCGTGATACCTGTAAAGACTGGGTCTAACTTGGGATGAGCCCAAGGTATTCTCATCACGAACATATATAGGCTCTTTAGGTGTCTGTAGTTTAATTAGCAATGAATTGATAAGCTTTATATCATCAACTGAAAGAAAATTGATTCCATCAACTATTTCCCCAATTTGTGACACTAGCATTCGTTAAACCTTTGATAAGTCTCTCATGGCTTTTTTGTAGCGAGCGAACCCAAAGGCAAAGGCATTTAAAACTTGCTCATTATGATTGCAGTCATTACTTAACGCAGGTTTTGCTTTAACCTCTACATGTTTGTCACGTGGAGGAATATAAAGACGATCTTCCTTTATTTGTGCGTGACCCATAAATTCACCTCATTAGTTTTTATATAAGAATGGCTGAGAACTAATAAGCTCTCAACCTCAACTTGATTATAAATACCATAAGGTAAAGAGTAAAGAAAATTTATACTAATTACAAAAAATTAATAGGTGCTATATATTTGACTGTTACACGCCGCTCGTAACCCAAATTTGGGTTACCTTACAAATCAATATGTTAGCTTTAAGTCGTCTTCATTATGAAGATAACTGATAATAAAAAACCGCCCGAAAGTGGTTTGTTCGCCTATTCGGCGGTGAACAGCAGGTTTTACGGGATTAGGCTGTTTAATCATTTCTAAACCGCTTATGCAGCGGTAAACCTATCATTATTTTATGTCTTTTGAAGGGGCTTTTTCTAAACCGCCTACTCGGCGGTGAACGTATCGGAAAACAAATACTTTACGACCGGAAGTTTCTAAACCGCCTACTCGGCGGTGAACATCCATAGACATCATGTACTTAGCAGAGGTGATTTCTAAACCGCCTACTCGGCGGTGAACTTTGAAAGCCTATATCTCTACATCACACCCACTTTCTAAACCGCCTACTCGGCGGTGAACTAGATTATATCAAAGATATCATATTGTTTTAACTAAAATTTAACCATTTCCCAAAAAATAACCCTTTTTTATCACATGAAAATTAATTAATAATAATCAATATATTAAAAAAGGGTCTAAAAAAAGGGTTAAACTAACGACTCAGAATCTTCAACTAATCGCAAAGCATAATTAACTAAATCTTGTAATAACCAAAATATATTTGATTTGTCATCGCTTTCATTAACATTACTACCCATAAGATAAGCCAATGATTTTGCCTGTTCTAAATTTTTAACTATTATTTCATAGTCATAATTATCAATAATATGTTTCATGCTACAACCTCCGCTTTTTCAAATAAAGTTGACATTTCATACGACATTGTAGAGATTGCACCTATACTGTTTATTAGAGTCTCATCAGCCCACTTACTTTGACCATTGTCGCTAATTAATAACTCTGCAATTGCAGCAATGTGATTTATTTTTGCACATAAAACGTTAAAATCGTTCTCTTGAATAATTATATTTCTGTTCATATCTACATCCTCAAGTTGCCCCTCTGCGGGGGCTTATAATTTGTTAATTGGTTAAGCGATTTCTTTATTAATAAGATGATTTTTGATTACATCTATTGCTTTTTCGTTATATCTAAAAGTTTCAACTTGCTTATCAGAAGAACGTGACTTATCGAGTACGAAAATTCCGTAATCATCTGTTTTTAAGTTGAGCTTATTAGCTATACGACCAATTTTATTTGAGGATACGCCGAGTAAATCACCAACCTCACTAGCTGAAAATGTTTTGTTTTCAAGCTTGGGAAGCGGAATAACATTTTTACCAGCAATCGGATTAATTGTATCTGCATAGATAGCTTGCTTAGACTGTTCGCTAAGGTGCGGCAGATTGCTAAACATTTTATCTAATGCTCTGACTGACAATTCTATTGCCTTAGCTTGTCGATACTCTGGTAAGTAAGATTTAAAAGGTTTTTGAATGTTTTTCAATTCACCTTTTTTATAGTCTAAAAATACTTGATTTACCATTAACTGAAATTTTGGACTAATCCAACCTGCGTAAGATACTGCTAAAAGTTCGTGGGCGAAAGTACCAGAAGAAATACCACCTTTTGTGACAGTGATTATTTCTTGACCAAAGGCAGAATTCTGCCTTAGCTCTTCAATAAGTTCTTGGGTGGACTTTGTTGCTAACCATGCTTTAGGTCTTTTAGCATCTTTGCCCCCACTGGCTTTATGCAAAGCATTAAGATTATATCGACCCTCTTTATCGGTTGTGATAGAGATTCCAGCTATTACTGGACAATTAGAGTTGTTTATATTACTATTATTCATGAGTTTTCCTTATTTAGTGTGTGGTTAACTTGATTTGGGCTTTAGCTGGTGGTGCAGTTAAAGCCTTTAGTTTTTTAGATACCTGCAATTTTCTTTTCCTCCTCTGTTAATGACTGTCTAACTCTATTTACAAGCTCTTGGCTCATTGTTCTATCATTCATTGCTGCTAATACCTCAAGCGCAGCTTTAAGGCTTACAGGCATTCTTGCTGATAACGTTACTTTATTTTCTTTCAATGTTTTCTCCTTGTTAATAATAAAATGTCTTAAAGTGTCATGGAATGTATAGTATACTAATTCTAATAATTAACCATGTCAATACATTTCAATACTATTTATGATAAATAATGACACTTTTGCAAAACGATTAATACAAAGAAGAGCTCAACTTGAATATTCTCAAGAAGACTTATCCAAACGAACTGGTATTGCTGCTGCCCAAATATCTAGGTATGAAGCAGGTAAAAATAAACCAAGAGCAAATATAATTTCAAAACTAGCGAATCATTTAGGCGTACCTTTTTCTTGGTTGGCATACGGAGAAGAAACAGATTTATCTGATGGAGATAAAGGAAAAGAAGAAATTGGTGTCTACTTAAATTTACCAAAAGAAAAATACGATTTAATGATGGAGCAAGCTAATAAGCTTAATATGGATATTCAAACTTATATATTTAGAGTGGTTATACCCAACCATCTTGCCCAAGAAGAATTACAAAAAAATCAAACTAAAAAATAACCCCTAACCTATATAGGAATCATGATGGACAAATTTCCAAGAGAAATACAAAATGAATTGCTAACATCATTATATGATGTATTTCCCTACTCTTTAGAAGAAGAAAAGTGCATGTTCATTTTAAATAAATTTGGGGATGATAATAATATTATTGCCAATCTTAAATATCTAATTGATCATAGATTAATATCTGAAAACTCTATTTATCAAACATCTGATGGATATCATGTTAACGATTCGGCTTTAATAATAACAACAAAAGGCATAGATTTTATCCGTGATGATGGCGGTCTATCTTCAATACTTAATGTTACAACTATTAAAATTCACAATGAAACATTAGAAAAACTGGAAGATATTATCAAGCAATCTTCATTAACTGAGGCTGAGAAGAAGACATATCTTGGTAAGTTGAAAGAGCTTCCTGTAGACGCCACAAAACATTTGGTATTGAAACTATTAGACTTGGGTCTATCTCGGACTCCTGACGTAATTCGACTAATTTCATCATGCTTCCAGCCTTAATAAATTCATTATGGTCTCTAACCTTGGTTAAGCGACCATAATACTCCCCAAATAACCTTATCCAACAATCTTCATGCCGATCTGTAGCGAGTATTACGCCATTTTTATCATGAAAAACTATTGAAAAAACTTTCATATGGATACCTTATTTTAGATAATAAAAAACCCTCTTAGAGGGTTTGAATTGCTTTAAATGGTGTAATATTTCGTCAACATATCATATAGCGCAATAATTTCTTTTATTTTTTTGATACTTTCTTTATCGACCTGTTTATCTTTATTGTAATTAGAACCATAGAATCTTACAGTCGCCTCTTCATTTTCATCTAACAATCTAATGCTATCCAAATCTTCTTTGGGACATGTAAAATCATACCATTCATCTACAGTTGATGAGCTATATCTTTTAAATTGGACATTATCGCGAGATAGTCTTTTTCCATTTTGAAAAACAACAAAACTATTTGCAAAAACCCAATCCGATCCGTGGTATCTAACTTCAACAAAAGGGGATAGCACCCCTGCGCTAGAAATATTTAAATACATTTCAAAAGGTGAGTTTCCACTCATAGTTATTTGATAAAAATTATCAATATGATCATGCTTTAAAGAAATCACACCGTTCTTCAATGTTGTTAATAATAGTCTTGCATCCGTTTCATTATTTATTTTTTTAGTTAAATTTTGTAATGCTTTAAAAACACTCCAGTCTAAAACCAACCCATTAGATAATCTAACAGTATAAATAGCATCTTTTTCTACTATGACTTTTTGGATGTAGACATCATTAATATTTTGGAGTTTTAATTTTTTTGTGTCTTCAACCATTTTACTTACTTTTTTATATTCCTCTGGAGTTATCAGCAATTTATCTGAATCATATTTTTCCTTTAAAATATCACTAGATAAATAAAAAACATCTCCATTTTTTAAAATAATCTTCTTGTAATCAAAAATATCCGTTGAAATTATTTTATCCACATACCCCTCCATCCCCCCATATTTTCCGATTTCCAATAGGGTGGTTTTTGATTTAGGGGATGTTTTAACCAACATATTTGAAAAAGAAAATTCATTTAAAATGAATATTTCTTTTCCATCTGGTTTATATTTTTCCTTCTTTATTGCAGAAGGAGAAGTACTGGGAGTGCTTGATTGATATTCAGCCGAAGAAATAAAAGACAAAACGAACATTAAACAAAATAAGACCTTTTTCATACCACCTCCTTAATTTTTGGATAATGGTATGAAATTTATTAACTAAGAGCAATAAAAAACCGCCCGAAAGTGGTTTGTTCGCCTATTCGGCGGTGAACAAAGCATTTTCATAGATATAAGCTTCTCTTTTTTTCTAAACCGCCTATTCGGCGGTGAACATCAGCTAGAAGTTGCTAAGCTTGAAGCCAAATTTCTAAACCGCCTACTCGGCGGTGAACTGCACGCAATGCAGGCTCTATCAACTCTATGTTTTCTAAACCGCCTACCCGGCGGTGAACTAGATTATATCAAACATAGCCTTTTGTTTTAACTAAAATTTAACCATTTCCCCGAAAATAACCCTTTTTTCTAGCTCTTAAATTAATCTATATTTTTCAATGGATTAAAAAAGCGATTAAAAAAAGGGTTGTTGAGTTCACCACCAAAAACGCCAGAAAAACTTTAATAAAATCAATGCCTTTTCTGACGGTTTTTTGGGTGAAAATATGAGAATTCATCTATAAAATCAACGCCGATTTAGCAGCCCCCCTGGTCTTTGTTCTTCTTGAATTACACTTCTTAGTGCTTGTTTCAGCATTCTAGCTGTCTCGTTAGCTGCTTCTTTATTGTCTTGCCCGTCACCAAAAGAGATGTTTTGAGTGATATTATTTATGATTGTTCTGCTTGCTGAGCCTCGAGATAATTTATTGGATGGAATAACTTCACCATTTTTATTTGGTATCATGTACTGCTTTCCATGAGCAACAAACAATTCAGGTTCTCCACTTTCATTTACTCTATAAGCTTTCCCAACATCAACACCGCCACCTCGAAGTCTTCCCCCTCCGTATGTGATGCCTTTTAACGTAGACAAAACTTGTCCGCCTGCGCTTGCTACTGCTGCCATGTTTGCCATTTTTGCTGCTGTGGTCGTCGCTGTCTGATCGTTCATCGCTTTCATAATTGCAGAGTTTAAATTAAGCATCGCATCAGCTATTGCAAAGCCTTTGCTGATAGCGAAAAGTGCTTTATATGCTGAACTTGATTCACCAGCAAAAGCTCCTAGCATATCAGACATACCTCCAAACAGATCTGATGATGATTTTAGTATTGCTCTTGTAGACTGTAGCTTAGCTTCAGCTGCTTCATCTTCAAGTTTTTTTCTTTTATCTACAGCATCTTGAGTTATCGCAGTTAAAGCATCTTGATAAGTTTGTTCGTTGGCAAGTCCTGTTGCTCGCCATTCGTTTAACTTATCTAGTTTTTCCTGCTCATCAATATCTATTTGTTCTAAAGGTGATTTTTTATTGTAGATTTCTTGTTGTGCAAAATTTTCACCTGATTGTGAATTTTGCAAGTTTTCTTGCTCTTGAATTAATCGCTTAAGCTCTTCTGTTTGTGCTGCTGTCGCTTTTGTGCCGATTTGTTGGCTGATTGCAAGTGCTTTCGCTTCAACTGTTAGATGTTTAGCTTCTAATTTAGCAACTTCTAGCTGATTTTTAAGATTTTTTATTTCTTCCGCATAAGTTCTTGTTGTGCCTGAACCTCTTTTTTTACTAGCGTTTAGCTTTTCGTTTGCGTCATAAACTTTACCTAGCATTTCAAATAATGGCTGTAGAACTTTTCGAACTTTTTCAGAAACAGAAGCCCATTCAATCGAGCCATCAATTAACCCTCTAATTGTTGTTTTGTATTGCTCGCCAGCATCGCCAAGCTCGTTTAACGCATTTTCATATATGTACGCTGCTTTCTTATTTCCATCTAGTTTCATTTCTGAAATTTCAAGTTGCGTAGAAAGCGCTTTAACTTTATCGTCAACTTTGTTTTTGCCTAGTTTTTCTAACGCTTTAGCAAAGCCGTCAACTCCTGTAGCAGCTTGCTCTGCTCCTGCGCTTGTGTCTATTAACAACGTGTTGATGTAGCTCATTAAGCCACGGATATTTGAGATGCTTTGCTTTGTTGTATCAATACTAGCTCTAAGCGCTTGAGCTTTCTCTGTTAGTCTATTAATTGCTCTTTCTGGGTGTTTATAATAATTCCCACTTGCTATAATGCTATTTAGTTGTTTTTCGGTTTTCTTAAGTTCAGCTTCTTGTTCTGACAGCTCACTAGTTGCAATCTTTAGTGACTGCATATAGTCTTGTTGTTGTTTAATTAGCTGTGCGTACGTTAAAGACTTTAAAGACTCTCTTAAATCATCAACTTTATCTTTAAAATTAATCGCAGCCTCTCTCGCTTCATTTGCTTTGCTCGCCCAAGTCATTAACGCACCAGCAGCCATGATCGCAATTCCTGCTGGTCCACCAAGCAAGCTTAGCCCTCCTTTTAGTAAGTTAACCGCTGTATTAGCTCTAGCTGTAGCTGCTGATAATGCATTTTTTGTCACAGTCTCGGCTTTATCTAATTCAATCATTTTTGCTTGTATAGCCGACATTCTATTTGCTTGAATAATACGATCTTCAACTGATTTTGCAGCTCGATAATTCGCTTCAGCAAATTGCAGTGAAATAGATAAACTTTGACGTTCTATATCAATTCGTTTTAATTCTGCTCTAGCTAACTCTACTTCTTCTTTAGTTTCATTTCTAGAAGCTATCGCTGATGCAATTTTTGCTCTTGTTGCTGCGGTCAACGATGTTAAATATCGTCCAGCAAGAATTGCTGACAAAAAACCAGCGCAACCAATAAGTACATTCATATTTTCAGCAAGCATTTTTATGCCACTAACTAAATGTTGAGTTGCTCCTGTTGTGTTATCTAGTGAACCCAATGCCTCTTTTAAGCGATTGGTGAAATGATTAGAGGCATCACCAAGATTATTACGCATATTATCAGCAAGTGCCGCGGTTTCATCTTGTGCCGCTATCATCGCATCAGTAAAGTCAGACATAGATAATTTGCCGTCAGAAGCCATTTGTCTGACCTCTGCTTCTGTTTTCTTTAATCGTTTACCTAAAGTTTTAAGCACGCTCGGCATAGCTGCGAATACTGACATCGCATCAATACCAGCTAACTTACCTTTCATTTGCGCTTTGGTTAGCGCATTGATAGCAGATTCTGCGCTTATTGCGTTAGTTTTATTGATTGTAAATAAGTTAGATAGCGTATCAATATAAGATAGCGTACCTTGCGTACTATATCCTAGTTCGCTCATTGAATTTGAAAGGCGTACATATAACTCGGTGGATTCTTCTATGGTGCGACCGTTTCGGTTTGATGTTGTCATAAGCTGTTCTTGAACATCTTTTAACGCCATTCCAGCTAATCCAGTATTTTTTAGTCTATCTTCTAAATCTTGCCAAGCATTAGCATAAGCAAAAACTTGATTAGTAACTAAAGCAGCAACAACACCTCTTGCTACTTGAGTTAATTTACCCATTGAACCGCTTAACGAATTTACCGACCTGTCTGTTTCGTTAAACCCCTCCTGCGCTCTTTTGTTAAAACTAGACACTTGTTTATCGGCTGTTAATAAAGCCCCTGTTTTAGCATCAATTGTGTAATATATACTTCCTGCTTCAAATGACATAAAAACCTCTTATAGAAATTTAGGTAATAAAAAACCACCCGAAGGTGGTTTAATTGAATTTGGTTGGTTAACGATAAGTTATCTAGAGTCTAGGGCTATTTTTTTGCAGGTTTCATACATTTCATCAAGATTATCATCCCATAAGTCATTATCGATTAAAAGTTGTTTGATTATTTTTGTATCTTTGTTATTAATCAAAGTAAAAGCGAGGAAAGCAGAAAAAGCTTTATCTGGTTGGCAAAACTGTAATGTTTTACTTATACCATTTCTAACAAAATCAATATTACTTTGATTATCAACTAAATTTTCTAAATCTTGATTTATTTTATTTGATGCCTTTAATCGAGATAAAACCAACCTTTCATCATAATTTAAATCCAATTTTTTAATAGTATTGTCACCTTTTGAACCTACATTTCCTTTTGGATACAAACGACAAGCTTGAATAGATAAATGTAATTTAGGATCATCCTCATAAGGATTTATAATAGGTGTTATAACAACATCCAAACTCCCTTTTCTGAGATTACACCTTTTACATGAAGGTAACAAATTATCCCAATTTACGACTTCATCAGGATATCGTTTTTTACATTTAAAATGCTCAACTTCCACGTATGAATCTTCAATCTGTAATTGGCATTCACAATAAGCGCATTTGGTGTTGCTGCTTTCTAATAATCGCTCCTTTATTTTTTCGTGATTCCATACAGCATCAGAATTAGACTTATACCTTTCTGTTAGTTCTTGAACTTTATCATCGCTTAAATAATCGGGTCTTTTCCCTTTTTCTAACTTAATCATGGATTACCCCTTAAGCGCATCCAATTGCATTTTAAAAAGGGCTCTTAAAGGGTATGTAGGATGAAGTAATTTATCTAATTCGTTATGAGCTTCAGTAGCAGCTTTTATATCATTATCATCTAGCGCCCTACTAAATTTTGTGTAAACTTCCCTATATTTTTCTGTTCTAACATCTCTCATACCCATTACATCAGTAAGGATTTCTTCAACCGTCCAACCTTTAAAGCCATGTGGGGCGATATCTAAGGTTCTTTTTTCTAAATGACCATTTTCTCCTGATAAAGCTATAACTTCGTTCGCCTCGGCGGTTTGGATAACGTGAGGGCTATGCGTGCTGATGATAAATTGGGCTTTCGGAAATGTTTTTGTAAGAACGCTGCAAACTTTACCTTGCCATTCAGGATGAAGGTGTAACTCTATCTCATCAATTAGAATAATTCCATTAAAGTCTGATGCTAAAACATTGTTGTCTTGGAATCGATATTCAATTTCTTTAATTATCCCTAGCAAAATAAATAAAATAGACCTAAATCCAGAAGATAAAAGTTCAAAATATATTTCTCCCGTAGGCGTTTTTACAATTATTTCATTTTGAGTAGTAGTTTTACAAAAGGTAACCTTATTATCAAGTAACGAAAAACAGCTTATTGCTAATTTAATGTTTTCTTGTTGAACATCAGTTAAATTATTAACATGCGCGCTATGCAAATACCTAGAAATAAACCATTGTTTTATATCATCATTATCTAAACCTTCAGCGTTTTCCCTTGTTCTATTGGTAATGTCTGGGTCTGAATTAATACTACTTTCTTGCCTATATTTAAAAACGCGATTAACTTTTAAATATAGTAAATTGAAATTTGCATTTTTATCATTATTAACACATTCCCATGTTTTATAGGTAAGATTTGTATATTTTTTCTTTATTGGTCGCGAAATTACTTTTCCATCTACTGAGCTTTTTATGCATCCTTGTTCAAAACCTGATTTAACACTAATAGATATCGGTTCATAATCTGAAAACAATGATGCAATTGAATCCAAAATATTTGTTTTACCTATCCCGTTTTCACCGCAAATAATATTTAAGTTGGGGTCAAAACTATCTAACGACAAGCTAGATATACCGCCAACATTTTCTATTTTTAGTGATTCAATTTTCATTGCATTATCCTGTTTACTTTTATTGTTAGAATAATAGCATAATATTTCGATAAGTTGATCATTAAATGATCTCTTAAAGGTAATGGATTTTTTCATATTATTAATAAACCAAGAAGAAATTAGAGGGTTAATCCGACAATAGAATCCGCATAAGACATGGCAGAATCGTAATCATCTTGTGAGATAATATCTGTATCGTGATTAGGGAATTTTGCTTCCATCGCCTCTTGAAATGCTGTCATTGACATATTCCATGCGTCAAGCTCGTTCATGCCAAGATGAGCTACCGCTAGATAAACAAATTTTTTAGCATGAAATTCATTACTATAGCCTGTATCTTCGCTGTTTTTTTTAGGCGAAACATCACCAATTAAGCCGTGTTTTAACAAATGCTGAGATAGAATCAACTTATCTTCAACAGGTATCACCGCTTCCACATTAACCAGTTTATCTTCGCCTTTAATATAACCAGTAATAACAGAACAATCCGTTGTACAACACGCTTCAAGTATTTTGTCAGCGCATTCTATGACAGATGTGAAATTGTTATTATTTATTTCGCCAAAAATGATAGAAAAAATCTCAACTATTTCATCTGGTTTACCTATCTTTGTCATATTAAGAAAAGATGGAATAAATAAATAATCAATTTCTTTATGATGAATTATAAATTCCCCAATGTCCTTTATTACTGGTTTCATCTACGCTTTCCTTGATACTACTTCTGGGATAACGGTTCTTGTTACATTGCCTGCGCTTGTCCCCTCAATTGACCACGTGCAAACATCATCGTATGGGTATTCTTCCGTTAAGGAAGACAATAAATAACACCCCTCGATCACCCTGTTAATAGTTGGATTGACAATTTTAATCCAAGCGTACGGTTGTCCATCGGTGTCCTGAGACGGGCTTTCGATGTGATCTAATAAAGCGCTTTGATTCTGGATGTCATCACCTCGTGAAATTCCGTCAAATGACACCGTCTTTTCCTTGGTTGTAACCATTGATTCAGTTGTACCATCTTCGGATGTATCGGCTGTAACATCAATTGTGTTCCAGTTGACACCACGTGATTTACCCCGAATCATGCCAAGTCGTTTATAATCCGTATCATTTGGTTTTTTGTCTGGATTACCAATTGAATAATAAACACCGACCTTTCGACCTGTTCCTGCATTACTTTTAGCCATAATGTACCTCTTATCTTGATATAATCATTTGAGCGGTAAATTCAAAAATAAACCGCCCTTCTTCTGTGTTTGATTGTGTTATTCCGCCGATTGGACTCATTGAAATAACATTGTTGGATTCAAAATCATCTAGCATAAACTGCCTGATTTCATCTGCTTTATCGTTAACCGCTACGATATTCGAATCATTGATCGCTGAAATAATTACAATCCTAAAATAATCTCGCGTTATCGCCTCGCTAGCATTACCGCCACCAGCAGGGACAATCACAATATATCTATTGGATTTTGTGTTTTTTACTTCAACCCATTTCCGAAATTGTAAAATGTAATCATCAAGTAAATTATGTGAATTCAGCCAGCTTTTGATTGAGTTATATGTATCAGAAATCATATTTTGTAACTCTCCCTAATGACCTGCTGTATGACATCCTTACCGTCCCGTTCAAATCCCTTTTTAATAAAATCAGGTTCAGCGTGAGGAGACCAGTAATTACCCTTTGATTTTTTACCCGTTCTCGGCTTCCCTCTTAATTTTGCTGTTGCGTTATTAACGAAAGCAGCATAATTAGCCGTATAACCAACTCTACCAACCCAACCTTTTGGGATTGGTTTTAGTTCTCTATACTGCGAATTAATAAGATTGGATGTGTCGATTGGAGTAAGTGGAGCAACAAAAGACATACCAACAATCATAACTTGCTGGATAATCCTTTGGGTTCTGATGTTGGCAATTTCATTCGTTATCCTGTGAATATTTCTATTCACTTTTGAAACGCCTTTAACTGCCATTATGTAACCACCTCATAATCAGGGATTTCACCAAAAGCGCTCATATCATATTCAAGCACAAACTCCACTTTTTCAGCGTTTGAGGCTTCTAACGATAATGAAGTTTTATCACCTTTTGCTATGAAGTCGCCCTGTTTGATTCGGCTGTCTTCGGTGTAAAAAGTTGTTTTTCTTACTCTTTCAACACCCAAAGAATCAATGTAAGCACCCAATGCGTTTGGCGCTTCATCTTTCCATGTGCATTTCACCAAATAAGGTTGACCGTAAGTATCAACATTGTTTTCTCCGTCGTATCCTGTATGAGGATATACGGTTGCAACATTTGTATAGCTCCAATTCGCGGTATTACTCATCCCTACCTCCCACAACTAAAAAAAATGGTTTCTTTGAGCAAGAAATACCTAGACAATCAGTACAACCGTGGACATCAAGATTTTTTAGTAATGAGTACAGGGATTTAAAACCCACGTCATCATATTTAAATGACCTAGATGCACCGCTTGGTGCTGATTGTGATGCGATTTTTCTTGCTCCTTGCATTTGAGCCAGTAAACAAGCTGAGTAAATAAGTATCAAAAGTTGGTCGGCTTCTGAATAATTATGAGCAACCAAGCAATCACTGATTGAATTCACCTTATTAAGGATTGCGTCAATAACAATGCTCGGTACAGAATAACCAAGCTCTGATAACATTTGATTAACGTCTTCTGCGGTTACCTGTACTGACATGATTATTTACCCTTTTTCTTTTTGTCTGCTTCAACTTCAACAGATTGCTGCTCTAACACAATTACACGCCCAATAAAAGCGGTAGGAATGTCTGTAGCGCAAAACTCATACCCGATAGGTAGTTCAGCCACAGCGCCATCAATGCGGCCGAAACAGCCGCGTTTAGTTACCCGTAATTTCATCAATTACCCCCGAGCGTTAAAGACTTTGCTTTTACCGTTAAAGTCACGTTTGATTTGCAAACCAAATGCCGACCAAACAAGTGTTTGATAGTTGTCATGCGGATTAATTCGTTGCTTCATGAACGAGCCAATCGGTGCAGCAATGCGGGTTTTAATGTACTGAGCATTACGAACGTAACCAAGGAAGTGATTGTCTTTTAACTCAAATGTTTTGGTGAATGAAGCGATATAAGGGCAGTATCGTAAAATATAGTCTTTTACTGTTCCCTCTTTAAATCCATTTGAATTAGAGTAAGGAAGATTTAAACGGCGCTCAATCTCAGGAGAGATAAAGACTTTTAATTGTTCTGACACTAAATTAGCATCAAGAATGACTACAAAGTCTTTTGTGAAGAAATTAATAATATCGTCGTTACTTGTGGCTGTTGATGTTAAGTCAATATTAAAACCTGACGCACTTAAATCCACTTGATTGGTGTGTGGATGATTAGTGATACCTTTACCCTCAAAGTTTTGTACTTTGATTTTTTCATCACCTGTTAAAATGTATTGCGCCATATTTTGGCGTAATGCCGCCACTGCTGCTTCTTGGTCATCTGACATTGCGTCGATGTTTTCAGTTTGAAAACCTAACCATTCACGCCATTCACGAGCATAACCTGTTTTAAAGATTGGCACAGGGTCGCCGTAATGGTCATAAACAACCTTATCTAGCGTTTCTGGCTCTTGCCCTGACATTGAGCGATTAACATATCCTGCATCGCTTGAAACACGGTATAGTGCCGCTGTTTTGCCAATAGAGATAGGCGTACCTAATGACAATAAATCATCAAGTAATGGCGCACCCTCATCATCACGAATAACACGGGTAGTCACGTTATCCACTTCACGCCAGTAATCTTGGGTTAAGATTGCGGCTTGATTAACTTCAATAGCATTGCCGTGTGTTGCGCTCATTTGGTTTTGAGCGTTATTAAAGATTTGACGGCTTGCTTTTAACTGATTCCAAGCCTGTGCTACTTGAGCGGAATTGGTAATTAATTTTTTATTAAAAATAATCTTTTCGTTCTTCATTATTGCTCCTTAAGCTTTACGAACTCGAACTTGTTCAGCGGTTGCGCCAACGGTATAGGTTTCAAATGCATAGAACAGCACCGCATCAGTACCGCTTGCTTTTTTTAGTGTACCGTCACCGTTAGATGCTAATTTGTCACCAACTGTTAACGCTTCACCTGCTTTTACTAAAACATGGTAAGTAACATCATCTTCACAAATAATGGCGATGCCTGATGTGTCATTAGGTACGTTGTCGCGAATATCATGTCCACCCAAATAATCATTTGTGATGACTAAGGCTTGAGTTTGCTCACCTGCTGCCGAATGTTTCATTAACTTATTGTTAACCACGGCAACCAAAGAGCATGGCGCAATCGCTTCACCTGTTTTTAAGTCAATTGTTTGTGGGTCATTTTTACGTGCTGGACCACCAATCACGGTTTTAAATCGAATCATTACTCTGGAGCCTCCATGTTTAATAGTGAATTATCTGAATTATTAGCAAAACCACCGCTAATAGGCGCTGTTTTAACGCACTGTGCGTATAAGGCATCTAACGGCTCACCAGATAGCGCATTGACTGCAGTTTGTGTCATATTGAACTTGGCTTTTACCGCTTCCCGTTTAGCGGATAGTTCTTTTTCTGTGTTTGCATTTACTGCTAATTCAAGACTTGTAACCTTGTTCATCAATGCTTTAGCCCATGCTGGTGCATCTTCGGCATTAGTTGCATTTTTCTTCTCCTGTTCAGCTTTTTTCTTTTCTTCTTCCTCAGAAGTTTTCTTTTTTTCAATTGCTTCTTTGGTTGTTTGCTCGTTATAAGCCTTTAACAGTTGCTCATCTGATAAGCCATCGGTCTTAATACCAGCAGCATTCAAAGCTAGTAAGATTTTTTCTTTCATTAAGTCTTCTTCCTCTTTTTGATTAAATTTAAATACGCTTAAAACCTCTTTAATGGTTTTGCTAATTACATTGCTTACTGAATCTTCTGAACACTCAATAAGGCTTACGTTTTCAATTGGCGATTTTTCACCGTTGGAGTTAACAAAAATGCCCACCCCGTCATCTGGCGTGGCTGCACCTTGTTTATCTGGCAGTATTGCAACATGATCGAACTTCATGTTTCGAGCTATTGACTTGTATCGTTTGCCTTTTGATGTGCCTGATTGATTATCGGGTGTGTAAGTTAGCCCCGTTGACACATGAATTGGTGTGGTATTCTTCCCACTCATCATGTCATCAAGTCGATTCACAAGCATTCGACCTTTTTCAGTGCTTTCTGCAAATTTTCTATCGATATAAGCATCCATAAGCACCCTATCGTTAGATTTGCGAACATTTCTGCCCCAAGCACCAATATAGAAGTTATTAATAGCTTGAGGGTTTAATGCGGAAACGTGCTCGTTATTTATTCGTGGATGATCAAGTGGCATTAAATTATCATTCAATGTCATGTACGATTTGTTAATTTCATCTGCCGGGTAGAAAATTCCATTCATGACAATATCATCGACAATGGGGACCACATCATTGATAACAATGTGCTCTTTACCGTCGATGATTTGCGTTGATATTTTGGATTTACTATTAACGACAGATAAAACATTTACACTTTTAAGTGTCATGCTTTACCTCGAGTGAATTTTAGATATAAAAAAACCGCCAGATGGCGGTTCAGTGAATTAATTACTCATTCCTTATAACAAACAGAGATTCAGCAAAACTCGCTAACATGCGCCTTTCCGTTTTGTCGGCAGCTTGGTCGATAATTTGTTGCAATTGTTCCTCTGCGTCATCAGGAAGTGGCTCGGTGTTAATCAGTTTAGTTGCTTGCTCAACTAATAAATCAAACTTATTCATTTAATGCCCTTATCTAACGATTGGAAAAATTTAAATAGTTCTGCATGTAGTCTTTTTTTAGCTTCTATGCGATTTTCAATATACAACGAAAACGCCTCAGCGACAAATTCTCGTTTGTTACGTTGAGCATACTTACTAATTGCGTGTGCCCAACCTCGTCCCCACAATTTCTTAATGATATTATCAATTTCTTCCTGGTGTTGATAATGTAATGCGTGTCCCATCTCATGAGCATAAACGCCTCTTGGAGTTGATACCGCTATCCACGGGATGTAATCCATTTCATGAATTATTTTAGCTAATTCTTCGTTATTAGTCTGACCAATCATATTTATAGAGCTTCGTTTATATCCATTTGCTTTACTTTTTAAATCCTCTTCTAACAACGCTTTTTTATCAACGCTATCAGATGTAATAAGCAATGCATTAGCTTTATGTGAATAAGCAGCCAACATCTCTTTTGGAGGTTCTGGATATTTATAAATATCACCTGTTATTGTTCCAGCATACCTAAATTTAGGTAGGTTAAATCGTTCTTGAATTTCCGATACCAATTTCAGGCATGGTGCTAACTCTTTAGTATCAATATCTGGCGGTAGGTTTGAGGTTTCAGTAATGTGTTTTCTTGCCCATTCATTAGCGTCTTCAACAGAATTTAAGCTTTGCTGTTTCGGTTTGTTTTGTTCACGCCATTCATCAGATTCTTTCAATAATCTGTCAATACTGGCTTGATTATGTGGATCACCTTTTTCATTAAGCAACACCGCAACTTGGGCGCAATAACAATTGTATCGATTACCGCTTTCTTCATACCAATCAGCCACTTGTTCAACAGTATAAACCTTGCCGTGTCTATCAACGTGCGTGGCCCTTGAAGTGGGTTTTAAAGCAGACATATGTAATAAGCCTGTCTTTAACCCTAACTCCTCTTGAGTGCGTTTAGTTTCGTCCCATGTTGCTTGGCGAAGTGCACCTACTTGTTCGGTTTGAGCGATAGCCTTAGCTTTGCTATATGAAACATCAATCCTTTTACTAATAATATCGGCTGTTTCTCGTGGGTTAATCCCTCTTGCTACAGCACTACTTAGAACGTTACCTAAATCGCCTTTTAAACCATCTGCAACGCTTTTCCAGTCATTAAATGTAGCTGTATAGGCAAGTCCAATCCTGCGAATGTACGCATCACTAAATAACAGTGATTCCAGTGATGTAGCTTGTGAATAGAGTGTTGATTGAGTAGATAGATTATGAAAAGTTCGATTAGTCCCCATTTGATACATATCAGCAACAAACTTACCTGCCCAAAACCTGTCAATACCGCCATCAATTAAGCTTTCATCAATAATTTCTTGAATGCGAGTTAACACCCTAGCAAGTTGATTACCGTCAACAGTGTAATTAACGCTAGCGTTAACAACATAAAGCGTGTTATCAACAAATATCGCTGTTTTAGTCGGCTCTTTAGTATAGTAGCCTAAACTTAATTCGATATGCTCAATAATTGATTGTTTGATTGTTTTGTAGCGTTTTTGTATTTCGCTACGCATTTGGAGGATTTGTTTGTTGGTGAGTGTGGGGTTATTCTTGCTTTTCGGTAATATTGGATTCTTTGGAATCGGCTTTATTATCGTCGGTCTTTTCAATATCGATATCCTCTAAATCGGGATCGGGCTCATAGCCGCCAGCTTCTCGTATTTCGTTCGGTGTAAACACAGGAATACCCATCGATTGCTGTGCTTTAACATTAACGTCTGACATCTTGAGCATAAGCTCAATTCGTTCAGCTTGACTTGGTGCTAATAAGTCAGACCATTTAAGAGTAAGTGTACCGTTAACTAATGGCTGGATAACTTTTAGCTTAATAAGCTTATTAACAAGCTCTTTTATCAATGCGCTCAAAAAACCATTACGACGTGACATTCCGCGCTTTGCATAATCCGCTTTATCTTCATCTGATGCTAACCTCCCTGTTTGTTGGCCAAAAACAATTGTAAATGGCATTCTGACAGAGGCAGCAAAACTATTTGCGGATACTGACCATCCTGAACTTGGATCAGCAGGGGCAACCGATAGAATATTAGCCGTAGCGCCAGCAGTGATTAATGCGCTATCAGTGCCCGAATTTAACAATGCGATTTGTTTATTCAATGCATCAGCGGGCTTTTCAAAACCTCGCTTTCTTAACTCTCGCTCCAGCTCCTCCATATCAGTGTCAGTGTCATAATTTAGATGAACCTGTCTACTAGCATTCTTGAGAAAACCCTCAGCGCTACCGCCTGAATATTTCATCATGTCGATTAAATCGTTATAACCAACCTCAAGCTGTGATTCGCCATCATCCATTGAATTAATCACGGATGTTTCATTAAGTATGATCACCCTGTCTGGGTGTATTCTGCGAGATAGATTTGGTTTACCTGACTTGTCACCTACAGCTACTTCATTAAATTGGTACATTGTGACTTGGCCATAGTTTTCGTCAGCTTCGTCATTATTCCATTCGCAAGCGGTTAACTGAGCTTCCCATGCAGGAATTAGCTTAACAATGGCATCTTTTGGTTCAAGCCGGTTCAATACAGCGGTATCGACAGGTTCGTCCCACTTTCTACTATCTCGCAACTGAATAATAAGTCCTGCATACTTACCGACAATTCCGCGCTTATCTGCTTCGGTGATAGCTGGCCACAATTTATCATTAAATAAATCAGTAACTATTTGCTCCCACATTGTTAGCTTTGAATCTTGCTCTCGAATGTCGCCATCAATGAATTTTGGGTAATCTAGCCAGCAAATATCACTCAATCGCTCAACAAAACCGCGTGCAGCGCTGTTTCTTTTGTATAGCTTATAAAAATCAGAGAAAGTAAGGTTTTCTGGATAACCGAACTCGCGATCGATAAATGCCCTTTTAGTGTTATTAACCAAGCCTTGAGATGCATACGCTAACCGTTGTCGGCTTATATCCTGATTGTTATTAATTGCTGTTGTAGCAGTATTTAATAACTGTTCATCTGTTAAATTCGAATAACTCATTGTTACCTCATAAATAATCCTGCTGAGCGTTTGCGTTTATTTCGATTAGCCACAGCAAAATATCTAAACGCATCCGCGCCGTGTGATGTATGGTCATGTAGCGGTTTATCTCGCCAACAGCCGTTTTTATCATCCCATGCTTTACGATAGGCTTCTAAATAAGCAATACCCTGTTCGCATTTGCTTGAATCAAATGCACAAAGCGACAAAATTTCACGAACTGATTCGATACCATCATCAACACTAAGCCTTGGTGCTACATTAAACTTAATGCTGTATTTCTCACCGTCAATTTCATAGCCTTCTTTTGCTATCTGTTTACGGCTCTTACCATCACCCGATAATTCACGATTATCAATATCGTGAGGTGCCCAGTGCTCAGCATATTCATAACCAAGCTTTTGTGCTTTGTCTTTTAAGACCTTCATGTAGTGCCTGAGACCCTCACCACTATTTTCGTAGTAGTCGATGATGTGAAATTCTTCACCCACTTTACGCACAAACCAAATAGCAGTTGAATCACCGACACCCAAGTCCCAATAGGTATAAACAGGTAAATGGCTATTATCAGGTAGCGTGGTAATGCGTTTTTCTTTGTATAGCTCTCTGAATTGCCTTGCATAGTAAGCGCCCTCGATTGATTGCTCAAAGGCTTCACTTGGAATAGATGGATATTCACGCTTCATATCATCACCAAGCGTTTTCTCTTTAGCGTGATACCAAGCTTTTTGTTGTTCGGTCAAGTTGATACCGTACTTAGCTTTTATCTCGCTAAAATATTCCTCTAATCTAGACGGTAATTGTTCAACTGGCTCTATCGCATAGAGCGGATTTTTCCACCAAGAGAAAAAGAAGAATTTCCAATCAAGTGATGATAATGGTTTTCCTTGAATATGGGCTTTTTCAGCTGTATTACAGTAATCGTAAAAATAACCACTTTTACCCTCAGCTGTACTTTCGATGGTAATGAAACAACCGGTAGCAACCGCCTCAAAAGCACCTGTGACGATTTCCTTAGCTTTATCAGGAAACTTAGCACAAATCTTACCAAACTCAGAAACATGTAAGTAACGCAATGTACCACCACGAAATGAAGTAGAAACATAAAGCGAACCACCCTTTTTAAAAACCAACTCGCTAGCAGCATCATTACTAGCAGGGTTGGCTTGTTTTATTTCTTCGGGTAGTCTGTCATAAGCATATTTGACTTTTTCTCTAAATAATCTTTTAGCATCATTTAAAGTGTGAGCAATCAAGGCGCATTTAGCTGATTCAAATAAAGCGGCATCTAACTGAATAATACATACTTCGGTAGTAAACCCCAATTGCCGAGCTTTTAAAATGATATTCCTCGTATGCATACCCTCGAAGTATTCAAGCTGTTCGGGGGTCATTGTGAAGCGAATTTGCTTGCCTGCTTTATCCGTGATGTAGTAGAGATTATTTAAACGCCAAAGCTTATTGCTGAGTTTTTTTAAATGACCAGGAGATAACATTAACCCTCCCGTGATAGTTTATCCATTAAATCCGAAAGTTGGCCAACTGAATTATCTTTTGGTGTATCATCAATGTTGTAAGCTTGACGCTCTAAAGTGATTAAATTTTTCAGCGTTTCACTTAATGCTTTCATTGACTTTACCCTTTCTGGCATTGATATGACGGACATATAAACTTCATTGAGTTTGTCCCTGCCGTTCTGGTCTGGATTTGCTAATAACTCACCAAGTTTTTTGAATGCCTCTATATCCGCACATTCAGCACCAAGCTCCTCAAACAAAGCATTAGCAATATTACGAGCTTTACGAATATCGCCTCGGTGTTCCATTCGGATATTAGCTATTACTTCGGCGTTAGCTTCAATAAGTATCCGCTCGTTTAACTTATTTTCACTGGATACCTGAGTGGATACCTCTTTTTTGGATACCAATGAGTCTGCTTTGTTTTTAATTTTTGCGCTTAAATCTCTTTCCCAACCATCACGCTTTGCTCTTTTATTTATTGCGCCGTGAGTTATTCCGTGTTGTGAAGCTATCTCTCTTATAGATAGTAATCCAGCCCTGTAGGCTGATTCGATAGCCTCCCAGTCTGGCTTTTTCATAATCTTTCCTTAAATTAATAATTGAATTTGTGATTGTTCTTGTAGTTTTTGTATCCTATTTGTTAACTCTGGCTTTTTCTCTTTACCCCAGCGTCTTAATAAGCGACCTGACATACTAGCTACATCTTTTTCTTTCATGTACTCAAGCATTAAGTCATTATGTTGTTTCATGTAGCTATGTTGCATTTTAGTAAGTTGTTCAGCCATCCAGTTAAATGCGTTAATGTACGCCTCTTTTATCTGTGCCGCAGCTTTACCAGTGAAGCCCATAACCAAAAATATAAATCCATCTTTAGTCATTTTATAAAAAGGCTGTGGCTTATTATTTTGTAAGTGATTGATTTCATAGCAAAGCTCAAAATTGAGCTTTGTAAAATCATCTGAACACTCTAAATTTTTTATGGCTCTTAAAACATTTTTATGATTTCGACCGAAATACTCCGCCACCTTTAAAGATGTCGTCATCACTTGATTACCTTGTAAAGTAACCATGTTTTCAAATTTGAATTGAGTTATAGTCATATTATGTCTCTCTATAGAATGAGCCTAAGTCACACAGAATAAACAGCCCCAAGAGTTCAGACATTAGCTGTCATTCTCTTAGACCCATTCTGTAAAGCTCTTGGTTAATATTTGCCGTGTGATGGCATTATGATTGGTTGAAAATTGATTTGAAGTTATTCGAGTTGTAAAACTGAAATTTACAACTGGATAATTATGAGTAATTAAAAATTGAATTGGGTTTGTTGTGTTTCAAAGAAAATAGGCATAAAAACCGACTGACGCCGGTTTTCAAAAAGATAATCTAAGAAAAATAAGGTTCTAATGTAAGCACTTCATAAACAAATGAAATTAAAAAAATAACATTTATAAGAACTGAATTTATAAATATAGATAAAATATACCATAACATGTTAAAACTTATTAGTTTATCATTTTTTCTTATAAAGTTTTTATCGCTTAAATAAACAACCGATATAAGTAATACCGCGTATAATATTGTAAACATATAAAATAATTTACTATTCCCTTGCATATGAGCAAAAGCAAGAGGCAACGAGAAAATAGCAGCAAAAGGGATTACTTTAGCCGATATAGTTATCATTTTTTCTAACACAATAAATTCAGAAACATTTTTACATTTCATTTTGTTCTCCTTTTTGTTAAAAAGAAGAAATATCATACTATATTCAGTTAAAAAGCAATCAAAATTTTACATCTACTTTCAATTATAATTTATTTTCACCACTAATCTCTCTTATCGCCCTTTTATCCGCATTACACTTTTCAATAACATTTAGCAAATGCTCGTTATATCTGAGGCTATCACCGAACGTCATCGATTTCGGTGGTAAATTTGGCAGGCAGTCACTTAATAGATTGGCTGGTATCGGTCGATCGACGTAAACCTTTCGCTCTGTTGTACAGGCTACTAGAAATAGACACAGGCACAAACTGATTAGCACAGTCATTATTCTTGAGTTGCTCATTGATTTGCTCCTGCCTTTCGATAGATTGGTTTTCTAGCTCACGTTTGCTTTGCTCATTATCTGCTATGATTTGATTGTTTTTAGCAATGTTCTGCTCTAACTGTTCGATTTTTTTAGATAGCTCAGCTTTATCTTTTTGTAGCTGTTTCTTATCTTGATAATTGTTGTAACCGAAATAGACAGCAAAGACAAAAGCGACAATGATTAATGCTATGCTTGCCATACTTGATTTATTCATAACAATGTAACTCCACACATCTGGACAGACAAATTTTATATATAAACAAACAAAACCAATGGAAACCATTGTTGCAACAAACCAAGAAAACCATTCGACTAGTAAATTACCTTCTGCAACTATTACTATCTCGTAATCGTCGTTTTTAACTAACACGTGCTCATGCTGATTTTTTAATTTCATACCAACCCACTCAAATAAACCGTTTTACCGTCCTGCTTAACTGCTGTTAACACTATTTGACGATTGTTAGTTGGACTAAACCCGATATGCACCCATTGATTATGCTCTTGAATTAATTTATCGAACTGCACACCAGAATCAATTAATCGTTGGCAAATCTCTTTGGGTGTACCAAATGATGATTTAAAATCTACCGCTAATCCTTTTGTGTGAGCACTAGTAGATACCCCGCCAACTTTAGCATTTAGTGCAGGACAGCGGTATCCAGACGTGATAATGATTGGCTTACCCAAAGCTTTTCTTACCAACTCCAGCTTAATAGCTGTTAATTGCACGTTAGGCATTAAATTTTCAGGCACAAAGTTATTGATTTTTAATCTACTAGCTGTCGTTGAGCGCGTAAATTCTTCTAGTGTGAAATGTTCAGTTAGCTTGGTCATCGTTGTTATCAACCCTTTTTCTTAACATTGAATTTGATATTTGACGTAATTTATCAACCCCTAAAAATCCAATTGCACCACCAATAAACGGATTCATGCTAACTGGCAAACCAAAATAATCTAGTCCACTGCTGGCAGCTAATGACAACGCACCGCATAACAACGCTTCCACCCATTTACGGCGTCCTCCCACCCCGTCGTATGTTAAACGACCGTAGGCTATGATGATGGATAAAACGACGCCATAAATTAAGGGCGCATTCGATTGTAACCATTCCATGATTGATGATTTATACATGTTATTATTCTTCTTGTTAGTTAATGATGTGACAGCGTACTAGCTATTGGTAGTTATGCATGTGTCTAGCTTTGCTGTCGATTTGGCTAACCACGCCAAAGATGACGAGGTCGTAACTTTTTCTACACGTGGTAGATAAGATGTAAAACAATACACCGTGATCAACCGGTGTAGCCAAAATGAACGCATCTTAAATTGGTCTTAAAGTTCCACAAGGGAATCAAAAATAATAGAAGCCCCCAAACGTATCACAACCCAGATTTATCCAGATTGTGTAGAGGTTATGAGATGGACTGTTATGGTGGGTCTAGCTGGACTCGAACCAAGCTACCTTTCAATTATGAGTTGACCGCTCATACCGTATGAGCTTTAGACCCTTGGAAAATGGCGGAGGATGTGAGATTCGAACTCACGGAGAGCGTTCGCCCTCTCTGGTTTTCAAGACCAGTACATTAAACCAGCTCTGCCAACCCTCCAAAATTTTGATAATAAAAAAGCCCCAGTGCTAACTGAGGCTTGGCATAATTAAAGATATTTACTAAAAACAAATTCTATCAAAAGGAACTACGAAAGGACTGGGATGTAATTTACATATTTGGATAATTCTATGCTCAATTATTTTTTCAGCTTCATTTGTAATTAATTTAGTGTGAATTATTCCGTCCGAAACATCTCCTTGATATTTATCATCAGAGCCACCTTTATAAATTGGATACCCAAAGTGATAATGAAAAAGATTATGTTTTTTCGCTTGTGCAATGAAAGCATCTTTCACAACACTACAGGTGAAATCGACATCAAAACTTGGTTTGTACTTCCCAGTAAGCTCTGAGAAAGGGTCCCAACCATTCGAAATTGGCCGAATAAAATTATCTCTAATCAGAAGAACAACTTTAGGCTCGTTATCTAGAAACGTATTCCATTCTTTTCTAAATTTATCACTCTGAGAAAGTGTTACTTTATGCTTGTAACCAATCATTACAAAGTTTTAGCCCAAGCAATGAAGTCATCATCGTTATCAAGTACATTTTTAGGTATTTCAATCGACCGTGACTTTTCAGAATCATCAAGAGCATTTAACACGCTCACTAGATGATTATCTTGTAAATTTGCCAATTCATTTTTGAAAAATATACTCATTTCCTCAGTGGTGATCTCACATCCATCCGCTTTATTAATTCCTAGAGAATGTTTCATCCATGGTGATTCCTGATGCGTTTTAAGCACTAAATCCCAAGGAGATAAACGACCAACAAGATTCAAAACATAATCTATAATACATTTAATTCGTTCATCTAAACCATGAAAGATAGATGCCCCATCTTGAAACCTGTCCAAACTAATCTCCTTTATTCCTTTGTATTCATGATATAAAGATAAGACGACAGGACCTAAATTATAAGCAGTTATTTTTTCATTAAATAATTTCTCACCATGCAAAGCAATGAAATAACCTTGACAATAGTAAGCTAATTTTTGCAGTTGTAGATTGCCAACAGTAATACCCTTTTGGTTAGCATCCCATAATAGGGCTTTTCCAAAATCTCTTGCTGTTATCATATAATCACCTCAAAAGAATTAATAACTCAAGTTATCAACCTGCTGTAGATTATAAATACCATAAGGTAAAGAGTAAAGTAGAATTATACAAATATGTTACCTTAAAAAGGCTTACTATGTTACCTTTTCATAAAAACAAAAGCCCAACTTTTTAGGGTCAGGATTTAATAATTCTTTAAAAATATTTAACTTTTTAGATAGATAGTGTTGACTTTTATTATAGGTTAACCTATAATAATAACCATCAAGTAAGGGACTTGATAAGGTAAACCCCCGACCTAAGACGAGGGCTTAAGGAGAAGAAAAATGAAGTTCAAAATACTCATTTTAATTCTGCTACTTTTGATAAGCTCCCCAGCATTCTAAAGTAGTTCAAAGGAGAGGGAAACCTCTCCGATGACCTTAAATATATCAATTGACACTTAATAAATCAAGGTGATTTTATGGCAAAATCAATAACAGAAATTCAAGCAAAAAGTGACCAAAAACGAGGTGTTAAAGTAAAAGGCTTCAAACTACACGTTGATGATATAGCATTAATTGAACAAGCAAGTAAAAGCCTAGATATACCCCAAGCTCAACTTATTGTTGATGCTGTTAAATACTATCTTGATAACAAAAAAGCCTCTTAATTAAGGCTTTAAAATATATAAGGAATAACGTAATGAAAAGTGATTTTTTACAAACAATATGTGCAACTGTTATTGGTGGTTTAATATCAGCATTTGTGAGTGTTGTAGTTACATATTACATTCCCAAGTTGCAACAAGAAGAAGAAGGAAAAAAATGGCTTCAAATTTTTGCTGTTGAAATAGAAGGCTATCATGGTTCTGATATAATCTGCGAACGCATTCAGACAGTAAATAAAAAAATAAAAGAATTTAATAATACAAATCTTTTAGAAAACAGATTAATCACTCCAGACTCTGAATTAAATTTACCTTCAATTTATAAATCTAACCTAGATAAAGTTGGATTATTAAAATCAGAAGACGCAGAAAATATTATGAATTTCCATACTTATTTTAATAATTCTTTAATAATTTTTAGTGAATCATCAATATATAACAAGGTTGGATTTAATAAAAAAACACTCAACGCTTTATTAGAACAGTTAACAAATGCTGAAAAATACAGAAAAAAAGTATTAGACTCAGCCAATATAAAATATGAGTCAAAATGCGAAATAGACTAGGTTGCACATTGAACAATAAAATAAAAAGCCCAACTATTTCTGTGGGCTTAAATTCTATGCGTTCAAAACCGCATTTTGAACTAATTATATATGCGCATTTGCGCAAAGTCCAGCTTTTTATCTGCAATATTTTGCATTTTATGCCACTTTTTTGAAATATTCGTAAATATTTCCTCTTACAAACATCTCTGCTTGATTTAATAAATTAATAATATCGTGTGGACGCTTTCCAATTGCTTTTGCTTGGGCATTACACGAAACTCCACGCAAATAATATGCAGTTAAAACAATCCACTGTGAATAATTATCATTTTTTAAAATTAACACCGCATTATCAACAATTTCAGCTTCATCTTCGGTCAGATACTGACGATAATCAAAATCCATTGGCGCACCATCAATACCTGCCGATTTTGAGGGGTATTCGGTTCCCATTCTTTTTAATATACGGGTGTTTTTCCATGCTGTTAAAATATCTTTAGTTTCTCTCATTGCTCCCCCAATTTACTTATAGATAATTCTATTCTGCCACCCTTGATAACTTCTTTTCTTTCGCTGTGTAATACATCTATTTGCTCATCATCCAAAATGACACCGCTATGAATTAATGCATCAAAAATAGCTTTATTTATATTATCTAGGTCTCGTTTTCTTCTATCTGGCATATAAGCTTTAATTTCAACCATTACCCTTTCAGATAACTTCTTATTAGCTTTATTCTGCAATACGATAGCTACAACGGCATTTCTAAATTTAATACCGTCAGGTTTAATGTATCTTCGCTTTCCTGCCGTTCCCCAATAATGATTAACCGTTGGAGGATAAGGAAGTGTTAGTGTAATCATACTTTCATTACCCCTATTTTCCCTCGCCTTGCTAACTGAATAATTGTTAATACTATTGCTTTATCTAATAAAATTCGTCTTTCTTCTCTTGTTAATTCTTTACCGTTATCAATCTGATAATGACATTGATTACACAATGCGGCACATGCACAATCATCCGTTTTCATACCCATTCCCTTGCCTTCATTTCTATGCGCAGGCTGAGTTTGACAATAACAACCACATAAGACGCAATATTCTATTGATTTAACAGCATCGAGCCATTTTGAGTTTCGATAAATAACCTGTTTTATCATCACGCCACCTTTGATAATTGGTCTTTGTACTGTTCAGCCAGTCGAATCGCTTCCTGTGCATCTGAGCTAAATATAACGCCATTTTCAGCCCCGAACTGTTCAGCACAAGTCACCACATCAGCAAATGCTTTTTTATTCATTCTTCGCGTTGATTGCCCCATGAATACCAGTCCGCCTTGAATTCCCTTTACACATTTCTGCCCGTGCAAATTAGCCGTGATTAAATGCTTCCATTCCTCTGCTGTGAGCTTTTCTCCATTCCATTCAACTTGTTTTGCGATATCATTTAAAACAGCCCACATCATGCGATTTTGTGCTAACGTGCGATTGTCTTCATCAATTACAATCCGCAATGGATGCTCGCTATCAATTGGCAATTGATTTATTACGTTAATCACTGTAGTGCGTGCTAGTTCGTGTGTTAATCGAAATTCTTTAATCACTTCTAGACCCTTACACACTCAAAATTACGCACTTCAACATCAACTTTAGTATTGCCGAATGAGTTTTTAACTGTAGCCAGCGTTTTAATTAAACCTTTTTCTGTGAGTTTTGAATCACGATGCAATACGATTGTTCCCCACGCTTGCCAACCCTTTTTTACTTCTGCTGTTATTTTGTAAGCCATTTCTATATCAACTCTCTCAATTTTGCCTTATCTTCTTCTGAATATTTTTTAACTCGTTCTGCTATTTCATGCTTAATCTGTACCGTATTCGCTCCCCTGCTCTTTATCGCTCTTACATAGTCGTACGCTATTTTGTCGAGCATGTGATTAAGACCAAGTGGGCAGTGATTAACTGGCTCGCGCATACTTTCTCTCTTTTTTCACTGGCTCTGGATTAGCTTTAGCATAAGATTCAGCTTGATTAACTTCATAAATGCGACCATTGCTAATACCTGCAAAAACAGTAAAATTTCCCGAGCCGTGACGATTTAACGCTACATTAATTTCCATCAGGTTCTTATCTGCGTTGTCGTTGTAAACAGCATCGCGATAAATACCCACCCAATAATCACAGTCTTGCTCAATTTGCCCTGTGTCACGGCTATCACTTGGGATCGGACGCTTATCCGCTCTTGATTCAAGATTACGGTTTAATTGAGTTAACATGACAACAACGCAATTAAGCTCCTTAGCTAAGGCTTTAAGCCCTTTAGTAATTGCTCCATAAGCCAAGTCATTACGAGTATCATCGCCAGTTTTTTCTTTCTCCATTAACGTTAGATAGTCAACCATGATCATGCCTATTTGCCCCTTTTCTCTTGCCATTCGTCGAGCTTCTGAACGGATATGCGATAGCGTGATCGCAGGTGTATCATCAATGTAAATGTTATCGGTGTTTGATAATTCGTTGAGATGATGCATAACGTGCGCAAATTCTGAATCTGAACCTAACCCACCGTCATAAAAAATATTGCTATTTACCGCTGATTCTTGAGCTAAAATATTTTCAAGCATTTGCTCATCTTGCATTTCTAACGAAAACATCAGCACAGGTAATTTTTCATTCATAGCGCAATGACGAGCCATGTTAATTTCGAACGTGGTTTTACCCATTTTTGGACGAGCACCAACGACAAACAGCGATCCGCGAACAAGCCCTTTAGGCGATAATTTTTCATCTAGTGCTTTTATCCCAGTTGATAAACCACGCGCACTATCTGCATTTTCTAATCGTTTTTCTAATGTTTCAGTCCACTTATCAGCGATTATTTTTAACGACTTAAGCCCCGTTGTTTTACCTGTTTTGTTATAGTCATCAATTTGCGTAAATAGCGCATGAATAGCCGATATTTTGTCGCTAGTAGATAGATTTGATTTCTCAAAAATCATCGCACTACAGTCGTTTAATTTTTGCAATGTATAGCGTTCAATCGCTTTGTCTCGAACAATTCCAGCATAGGCTGTAACGTTGATCATCGACGGCGTATTTTTTGATAATTCAGCCAGATACGCTAAACCACCACAATCTTTCAAAATCCCTTTTGCTTCCATACAGTCTGACAATGTAATCAGATCAATTGGGTAATTTTTACGATTTAATTCAAGCATTTCAGCAAAAATAACTTGATGATGTCTGCCGTAGAACGATTCTGGCTTCAATGAATAGATTGCTTTTTGGCAGCGGTCTGATTGAAAATCTAACATCATTGAGCCAAGTACTGCTTGTTCAGCAACTAAATCATGAGGGATCACGTTCACAGCGTACCCTCCTTGAATTTTGTATAAGTTTCATCTGTCACAATGTATTCAAATTTAGCCTTCCAGTTTCGCTTGTTTTCACCAAACACCCAAGCTGGTGCTCTTTCTACAAAATCATAAAAATAGTTAATCAAATCATTTATGTTTAGTTTTTTGTTGTCTTTAAAAAATTTTTTAACTAGGTTTTTTCGTGCAGTGGTCATTTTTTGAATTTGAGGTAATCTGTTTTCTACAGCATCGTTGTATGCATCCATGACTAAATCAAAATCAATTGAGTTTTTATTTTTTGGCGCAGATGAGTCATCGTCAGATGACATATTATTTTTATTATTACTTTCTTGTTCTAATACTTTATTGTTCTGTTGGTCAACTTTTTGGTCATTTGATTGGTCATTAGGTCGGTCATTAACACCGTTTAAAGTCTTGATATTACTAGCTTGGTATTGGTCATTAGGTTGGTCAATCTTTTGGTCATTTGATTGGTCGCAAAAATATGACTGATAAGCATCATAATTTATGATAGTTATAACCGTACCTAAACGATTGCCAGACTTAGAAATCATGCCTTGATTTTCGAAAAATTCTAATGCCCTGCGGATGATTGTGGAGTTAACAGGTTTGCCACCAATTTCAATTTGACTAGCTAAAATTTCCCTAGTCGTAACTAGTTGCCCACGAGACAAATCCCAGTCACGGCCTTTAAAATTAACAGTTCTATCCTTGTAACTTGCATCAAGTAATAAATTTTCCCAAAGCGTGCGCTTAATAGCGCATTTAGCCCAATCAGCGTGTCTAACACTACGACTCAATGCAATATAACCCTTTTTAAAATTACTCATGTTTACGCCTTTTTTAGCGTTATAAAAATCGATTACTTCTGCCGTGGACATGATTTACCTCTTTTAGCTGATTGAAACACTTCTACAAATCGCTTTCCAAATTCTGGGTTATGTAATGCGATCATCGCTAACTCTTCGGGTTTTTCTGCCCGTTGACATGTTCTGTAATATGATTTATTCTTTCTCATGTGATTTACTCCGATTCAGTGATCACGCGCCACTAACCCTAATTAGTGGCTTTTTTATACCATTTCATCAATCTCTAAGTATTTTCTTGCTAATGTTTTTATAGATTTCAGCTCTGCTTGTGACACTTCTAACGAATCATCAGGAACAACTTTTAACCCTAAACAAGTTATTAGTTTTGCAATCACGGGAATATCATCGTTTTTTAATCTAGATATTTTTGACTCGCTCATACCCAACTCTATTGCAATAGTTGTCTGTGTTTTTTCTGCAAGACGTTGCAAGATTATGCTTTCAATCTTTCTCGCTCTTTCATTTGTTTTATTCGATAATTTTTCCATTGATTTGATCTCTGTTATTTTTTCGATACAAAGAACTATCTACCTTTAATTTTCCATTGGTAAATTCTTGTAGACGATACGCGTTTTTTTCTGGGATTATTTCGCCCCATTGAGAAACAGCAGCAGGACTAATCATCAAAGCATCAGCTACCTTTTTGGGATTTTTAAAATAATTAATAACTATTTTTTTTAGCATAATTTAAATCCATTAATTTAAGACTTCTAAAATACTACATTGTTAGAAAACTTAAGTCAATATGATTTAAGATAACTTAAACAATAAAAGAGGTGTCAAATGACAACAGAAACAATTGGCCAAAGAATACGGAGGCGAAGAAAAGCCTTAAATCTTACGCAAAAAGACTTGGCTAAATCTTTACAGGATGCTAGCCATGGGTCAATATCACAATGGGAATCAGATACAACATCACCTAGCGCTAAAAATTTATTCGACTTATCAATAGCTCTTGAGTGTGATTTTGCATGGCTTCTGAATGGTGGGGAAGAATCCAATGTCGTTCCCGCATCATTAAAATCTTTCAAGGTACCATTAATTAGTTATGTACAAGCAGGAGTTTGGACTGAATCATGCGAATTAAGAGATTCAACAGGATTTGAATACATTATGACTTCATTGGAATTATCGGATAAAGCATTTGCATTACAAATAAAAGGCGACTCAATGGAGCCAGAATTTAAAGAAGGTGATGTTGTCATTATAGATCCAGCCGTTAACCCCATCCCCGGTGAATTTGTTGTCGCAATGAATGGCGAATCAGAAGCAACTTTCAAGAAATATAGAGAGTTAGGATATGATGAGCATGAAAGAATGCAATTTGAACTTATACCATTAAATCCTGACTATACAACAATGAGCACATTAACTCAGCAAATAAGAATAGTTGGCACAATGGTTGAGCATAGGATATTCAGACGTAAAAGATAGATGTAATCAATGCTATAAAAAATGGTTAATATCAAAAAGAGGTTTTAATGAAAAAATTATTATTAATTAGTTTTTTATCTGCATCAACGATAGCTTGTGCAAAAAAAGAATCAGCACAAAACAACGTTAACATTGCTAATCCTGCATCAGTTTATTGCGAAAGTCTTGGTGGTAAATCTGAAATAGTAAAGGACAGCAAAGGTTGGTATGGATTATGCCACCTACCCGACGGAACTACTGTCGATGAATGGAAATTATACAGAGATAAACATTAATAACCGCTTCGGCGGTTAAATAAAAAAAGATCATAAAGATACTGACTATTTCTTGAAGTTTCTAGTTTCATAATAATTGAAGGTAGTATATCATACCTAATAGATTCAGTTAATTTGATAATTCATTTAAAATAACACACTGTCTATTTTTACTACATGATACAACAACTATTACTTAAGAGAACTAAGCTCATATGAAGTTTAATGTTAACATAGAAAACTTTGGTAAAATTCAAAACGCAAATATAACATTAAGTAATTTTACTGTGATAGCAGGCAGGAATGGTTGCGGAAAAAGTTTTGTAACTAGGGCTTTTTATAGCTTCTTTAATACAATAAATAAAGATCATTTAACAAAAAATTTGCTAAATGATATTGGAGTAACTGACTTTTTTTTAAATAAAATATTATCAACAAGTAAACTCAATACAAAAGAAACTACATCACTCTTATTAATGAAACAAGCGATTGATGACTGCGTTAATTTCATACAACATAATGTTGATGCTCATTATTTATCAGAGCAATTTTTGTTGACAAAACAATTAAATGAAAAATTAAAAAACATAATAAATAATTTCAAAGACTTTAAAAACGAGCTTGGAAGTAAACAAAAAATACAATCTTTCGTTGAAGAATTAATAGGATTAGATGATATCATTCACAATTTAGATCTTTTAGCTAAAGACCCTATTAATAATATAGCAAAATCAATTGAACAAGATCTTAGATCTGAATTACAAGAAAATTTTCAAATTGCTAAATTATCTCAATTAATTAATTATAATAACAATAAAAAATTTTCTTTTAACTTTGAAAAATTAGGCACAATAAGTTTGCAATATAATGAAAGAGAAAAGCAAGACAGCATTGCATTTGAACTTAATTCAGCTAGCATAGATCAGTTTCAACAGCTCAATAATATTGTGTATATAGAATCCCCTATATTTTGGAAAATACGACCTGCTTTAAATTTAATCAAAAGAAATCAATTTCTTAATAGATCTCTTCGTTCTAAATTTTTTCAAAAAGAATTGTTGGGTATCCCAAAATATTTTTTTGATTTATCGAACTTATTGGAGGTTAATTATACATTATCACCAATAGTTACTAAATTTGAAGAAATATCTTCCACCCTAAAAGATGCAATTGGCGGAAAATTTGATATTTCTGACAGTGGGGACATTCTTTTCAAAGAAAAGAATTGCGAAAACAGTTCTTTTTCACTTTATTTAACTTCTACAGGAACAACAAACCTAGGAATGCTATCTTTATTATTAGATAAAGGAATTATTTCTGATGGTAGCTATTTATTTATTGACGAACCAGAAATTAATCTACACCCGAATTGGCAAAGAATGATGGTTGAGTGTTTATTAGAGTTATCAAAATTAAACGTTCATGTTGTAATCGCTACTCATAGTATTGATATGATTAAATGTATCGAATTGTTAATTAATAAAAATGAAGATTTAGTAAGTAATGATCACTTTGCAATTAATCAGCTATCATCAGAAGGTATCTCAATCAACAATGAAGAAAATATATTCAACAAAATTAAAGCGATTAAAGATGATTTGGGTGAATCTTTTTTACAGATGTTTTTAGAAGAAAATGGCTAAAATTGAATTAAATAAATTTTTTAAAAAAATAGATCCAGAATTTAGAGATATAACAAAGGAATTGCTAGAACGATTACCTAATGGTTATTTGCTTGATAATGATGATGGGTTAAAAAAACATTGTAATTGTGATAATTTAAAATCTGTTGATTTTCTATTAGAAAAAGATGGAAATCTATATTTTACCGAATTCAGTGATTTAAATGCTGAAGATGGAAATATTAGAAAGAAAATAACACAACAGATTAATTGTTGTGAACAGGCAAAATCTTGTCCAGTTAAAGGACACTATCCCAAGCTACTTCAGAATATTAAAGTAAATGATTTTGCTTTAAAATACAAAGATACTTTATTATTATTACTCTCAATTAAAAACGATCTGGAACCTAAAACCATATTTCATGAAAATGCAGATAAATGGCATTTTTTAATAGTTTATAATAAAGAACTTAACTCTGATCTTGCAAGATATTTAGATTTATTAAAATCGAATATAAAATCTTCATTACCTACAAGATTATTGAATAAAGATAACTTTAAAATTCAAAATTTAGATAACTTCATCAATAATTTTTAGTCCGTGTATTCACAATAGTCTAGTTAAAGCTGCTTAGTTCATTCGAGATAAAATAAAGCCCCTTTCGGGGCTTTTTTTACACCTAAAATCCCACCACAACTTTAAAACACCTTTCTGGTTAAAAAATAATTTGCAATTCAATATTACTCATAACTCGCATACAAAAAAACAATTACAGAATACTTAAATTTATTTTAGATTTCTTAAATATTTTATTGACAATTAATTTTAGATATCTTAAATTATTACACATCAAAACAAATCAACTTAACAAAAGAATTAAGCAATACCACGAGTTACTTAATTAGTTAAGCGAGATTCAAGTAGCTAGCTGGAGCATATGAAAGTACAGCGGTTTTGATAGCAATCACAGCAGTACGCATCGGGTGAGCGACTTAATCACTCCCAGCCTCGAAAGAGACCGACTGGCCATCAAGTTCTTTAGTAAGAAGATTGCTTAATTTTATATAGCAACCAGAGATTAGAGGCGGCTACTGGTTGCTGATTCCGCCTAGTGGGTGACTGGATGAATTGTGCAGGTAAACCACCAAGCAGGCTGAGAGGTCTGCGTCTAATATTCAAACCAAATGTCTTTCAACGAGAGCCATCTAGTTTGATAATTAGCAAATAGCTTACAAATAAATTATGAAATGCGTGATAATATTCTCAAAAAGACTCTTGCAGCTGCGATTATATCTGAGCAAGTATAAATGAAAACTAACCCCATTAATAGGAAGGCTAAAAGTGCCAAAACAGAGTTTTTGTTTAGTATCATTTTACATAGCCCTATTGAAGTCATTAACATCAATATGCACCTAGCTAAAAAAACTAAAAATATTAGCCCTGCTCCATAAACTGAGTTTTTAGATAAACAAAAAATTATAAATGTTGATAACTGCAAAACAAAAAAAACAAAAACACCAAACACCCAAAAAGTTACGGTTAGGCTAAGCTCTCCCCTAACTAACCTATTGAATATATTCATATCAGTTCCTTTTGTATAAATAAAACGCATTATACTGCCAAATATATTATTCACAAACTTATTTAGGAGTGAATTTATGAATTAAAACTACCAAATTTCGAGGTGAGTTATGCAATTACATAGAGCTGTAGAGAACGGTTACGAAAAAGCATATTGCAAAATGATGAACGATGTCGAAATGCAAGATGCTAAAGATAATTGGATTGAAACTAGAGCCGAAGAATTAATTAAAAATTTCGGTAACGACAATGATTGGCAAATTGTAGAGCTACTAAAAATAAAGCTAGAAAGCAAAACAATCGACAAAGAAATTTATGACCAATTTATAACCGACATATGCTATTCACAAGCAAAAACTGAGTATAGCAAGAGATTCTGACAGCTCGGAAAGACGAGCACATACTACATCCGCTTGCCCTCTTTTGAGGGCTTTTTGGGGATGACCTAATGTATTTTGACGCTGAGAGCTTCTGATTTAGAAGACATAACAGATTGGTTTTTCAAAGAATTGAGGAAATAGCATGAACACAATCCCAATTGATTACGTCGGCTGTAATGTACATGACACAGACCGATTCAGACTAAATTACAAAATAACTAAGGGCGAACAACTATACGCCCTTTTTTGTACCTACGCTTTGACATTGGGTGGGTTATTTATGTGGTTTAGCTGGATGTTAGAAGTAGCAACGAATTAAAAAGGAATATACAAATGGCAGAATCATTTGAAAAGAAAATTTGGGAAACTCTATCGCAGGTTAATGTTAACGACAAAGTTGAAAAAAAGAACGGATTAACATATTTGTCTTGGGCGTGGGCATGGGGTGTTTTAATGGAGTATTACCCTCAATCCTCATACATAATTAACCCACCAACCACAGAAATGGATGGCTCTATGACGGTTAGCGTAACGCTAACAATAAAAGAGGATAACAACGAGGCAACTCGATTTATGTGGCTACCAGTTATGGATTTTAAAAACCACGCTATTAAGTCACCAAATTCAGTAGATATTAATAAAGCGACCATGCGATGTTTAACTAAAGCCATATCTATGTTTGGGTTGGGTTTTTATATCTATGCTGGTGAAGATTTACCAGAAGAAGAAAAACAGGCGCAAAAAATTAATGAAGATGCGTTAAACAAAAAACGAGAATCATTAATCAAAGCGGTTGAACAATCTGCACAAAAAGGCATTGATGCAATGGGTGAGTTTTGGAAATCGTTATCAATTGAAGACCAAAAACTTATCGGGTCCACTGAAAAGCGCCGTATCTATGATATAGCAAAAGAGGCTAATAATGGAACAGCGAACGGATGAATGGTTTAACGTGCGACTGGGCAAAGTAACCGCAAGTAGAATTAGTGATGTGATGACTAAAACAAAAAGCGGTTATTCGACTAGTCGTCAAAATTACATGGCTCAGCTGATTTGCGAACGACTAACAGAAAAACCAACCGAATCATACTCTAACGCCGCAATGCAACGCGGCACAGAGTTAGAGCCAACAGCTAGAGAAATGTACATACTTAACCAATTTGACGTAACCGTTAAAGAAGTTGGCTTTATTCCCCACCCTACAATCGAAAACGCTGGCGCTAGTCCTGACGGGTTAGTAAATGATGACGGGCTGATCGAAATAAAATGCCCGAATACGTGGACACACTTAGAATTTATGCAATCACTAAAGCCAAAGCGTGAGTACATCTTACAAATGCAATGGCAAATGATGTGCACAGGTCGAAAATGGTGCGATTTTGTCAGTTATGACGATAGATTACCCGATAATTTGAGTTTTAGGTGCATACGAATTCATTACGACGAAGCATTAGCTCAAGAGATAGAAGCAGAAGTTATCAAATTTCTGCAAGAACTCGATGAGCGTATCAAACAAATAGAAGCCTCATAACCGTCCAAGTGACGGTTTTTTTTAAAGGAAAGAATTATGACTAGATTAACTAAAACTATCAAAGAGCAAATTTGTAAAAATGCAATTGATCAATCATTAGTGGAGCAAGAAAATGGCAATTAACACAATGACAGCAACGGGTAACGCAGGAAAAGATGCGGAATTACGTTATCTACAAAACAATACAGCGGTAGCAGAATTTCAATTACCAGTTAAACAAGGTTACGGCGAACATCAAAAAACATCATGGATTAAGTGCATTTTATGGGGTAAGGTCGCGGAGGGTTATGCACCGAAGATCAAAAAAGGCGATTTGGTAGTAGTTAGCGGTGAGTTTTATGTTGAAGAATGGCAAAAAGATGGTGCAACATTCACAAGACCGTGTTTGCGAGTATCTCAAATTCAATTGACTAAAAAGCAGGATGAACAACAGCCTCAACAATCTAAACCGCAAACAACTGCGCCAGAACCACCGATGGATTTTGACGACGATATACCTTTTTAAATCAAATGGTTATAAAAAACCGCTCATGTAGCGGTTTTTTATTGTGAGTTATATTATGGAACATCTACCAAGATAATTCCTTATTGTCGGCTTTATTGTTTTCTTCATACATCATTAGTATGTTGCTATAACTACACATATCTAAACCACTATTACAATAATCTTTAATTACCTGATCCATTATTTTTCTATTTTTTGCCTTAGTAGCTTTTTTAAATGCATTTAAATTCTCTTGCTCCATCATTCTCAAATTGGAAGCTTGGCACATATCTAGTTGTTCACAATAATCTTTTTTTACGTTAGCCTTAATATATTCGATAACTTCTTGCTTTTGAGCCTCCGAACCATCAAAGTCCATTGGATGAATAAATTTAGCTTGTGCGGCTGTAGAAAATAACATCGAAAGTAATATTATCTTTTTCAACATAAGAATCCCTTTTTTGACTATTAATTTTTATTAATAATACTTTTTTATATTGTTTTTGAAAGTTCAAAAATCAAAATGAAGTAAATTGTACTTAACAAAGTATAAAATAAAGCTTTTATTGAAGCAAACTCGTTTTATACCACCCTATTCTATTAATTTTACAAATATTCTCACGCCCATTATTTGGCGTACGATAACTATTATCTAAAGGAAACAACCATGACAACACACGAACTAAAAATTAAATCAGAGTATTTTAATACAGCGAATTACTTAGTGTGATTTTTTGATGAGAGATGAGAAGAAATTTTAGGAGTAAATAATGACACCGCTACATGATATGCGATATGTGGCAAAAGCATTGAAACTATCGGAGCATACGGTACGAGCAAATCCTGCAAAATATCACATGTACAAAATCGGGGGCTTTTGGCGCATATCTGAATCGGATTTACAAAATTACATAGACGAGAGCAAGAAAAGAAATAATAATGTTATTCGGCTAGCTCTTGTTAATGACAAAAAGGAGGTTAAAAAATGTCATTATCAAAGAGAAATGGCGTCTATTATATCGACATCCGCACACCAAGCGGCGAACGAATTAGACGCTCTACTGGGGTGAGTGATAAAAAACTCGCTCAGGAATATCATGACAAAGTAAAGCATGAAATGTGGGCAATAAGCCGACTTGATAAGCGTTTAGAACGTACATTTGACGAAGCTTTATTGTTACTACTAAATGACGGAAAAGACCAAAACGATTATGCAACTAAAGTTCGTCATGCAAAATATTGGCGCGCTATTTTTGGTGGTAAAAATTTGTCATCGATTACCGGTGAAATGATAGATAATAATCTGCCAACACATAACGCGAAAAATAAAAAACCATTAGCTCCAGCTACAATAAATAAATATCGCAAAACAATACTTAGGGCGTTGAGTCTAGCTCAAAAGAACAATTGGATTGCCTCCGTTCCATACGTCGGAAAACAGAAAGAACCAAAAGTTAGGGTTAGATGGGTAACAAAGCAACAAGCTCAAGAATTGTTAAGAAACATATCTCTAGGATGGTTGCGTGATGTTTGTTTATTTGCGTTATTAACTGGTGCAAGACGAACTGAAATTTTATCATTAACTTGGGATAAGATAGATTTTCAAAACAAAATAGCTATAGTAAGCAACGATATTGCAAAAAATGGCAAAGCAAGATCGCTGTTATTAAATGATGAGGCTGTTGGGTTATTAAAAAACAGACGACTCATCAATAGCAAGTATGTTTTTGTGAGTACAAATAATAACCCATTAAAAGATATTGATCGACGCGCTTTTAATCGTGCTACGGAAATTTGCAATATTGATGATTTCCATTTTCACGATCTACGCCACACGTGGGCTAGCTGGCACGTTCAAAGTGGAACACCTCTTTTTACATTGCAAGAATTGGGTGGTTGGGAAACGTTGGAAATGGTAAAAAAATATGCGCATTTAAACGCTGAGCATTTAAGCCATTTTTCAAATGCAGTCACATTTTGGTCACAAAATCAAAATAAAGATAATCAAGCTTTGAGCTTGGCGGTTGCAAATGATTGATTATCTTATCTTTTAATGGCGTCCCCTACAGGATTCGAACCTGTGACCTACGGCTTAGAAGGCCGTTGCTCTATCCAGCTGAGCTAAGGAGACTGGGATTGGATTTGTTGATTAGACGCTGTGTATTATATAAAGCTATTTCTATCCGTCAATGATTTTTAATGGTTTATTGCGTTGGATTGTCAAAATATCACCAATCTAGGTGTTTATTTTTTGTTTTGGTCATGAATATAGACGACCTATAAGCAATTTGGTGACTATTTGATATATAGCGCTTTATTTGTTAATCGTTTTTGATTTTAGTTATTTTCCTCTATTTTTTCAGGTTGCTTTATTTTTTTGTTGGCTATTTTGCATAGTTCTTCACATTTGCTTTTTTTCATCACTTCAATAATGTGTGATAACTGTGCTTCAAATGCCGGTTGTTGAGTTATTAGTGTTTCAGCCTTTTCGATAATTTGTAGTTTTTGTTGTTCAGTTATCACATTTGCATAATTTTCAGCCGATTGTTCTAGAGTAGTGATAATATTAAGTTTGGATTGTTCAGTTAAACAGTCCGGTAGTTCCATCCACTTAAATCCACCATAATAGTATTTTAACATTTCTACTTGCATCATTTTTGTACTATATTTTATAACTCCACCCTTCTCCGCTTCTGGAAGTTCTTTATAAAACTGGTTAACCTGCTGTGATATTGCCGCAAAATACTTTATATTAAAATTACTTAATAGAATGATTTCAGCTTGGAATTTTTTTAGGTTATTGGTTAGGTCTTGGCTCGTTAATTGGTTTGATTTATTTGGCGAAAAGATCAAATACATTTCTACTATATAGTTAATATAATTGGTGATTTGCAATTGTTCGTCTAATTTATCGTTTGAAAAATTTCCAATAAGTTTGGGATCGGTGAATTTGCTAAGGATTTCTTTACCTTTTGCTGTATCCAATCTAGGTAATGTTTTTTGAGATTCAATTTGTTTAATTAATAGATAAAACTGCGTGTTGTCAGAGTGATAATTAAAGTCTATCGCATGCGTAAAGCAACTGATTAATATTAATATGACACTTATCATTAACTTCATATTTTGTATTCCTTACATTGTCATGATTAATATTTGCTTATTTAGCCTTGGCAATTTGCGCTTTTAGCATGGCTAGGCGGCTTTGTCCTTGTTGCATTTTTTTTTCGGGAGATAGTTCGTTGCGTTGATCTTGCCATGCCAAGTCATCTTGTGGCAGTTCTAATAAGAATCGACTTGGTTCGACTTGTATTGTTTCTCCAAATTGTTTACGTTGTCGGCTAAATGAAAATGTGAGCTCTTGTTGAGCTCGAGTAATGCCTACATAGGCTAGGCGGCGCTCTTCTTCGATATTGTCTTCATCAATACTGTTTTGGTGAGGTAATAAGCCTTCTGACATACCAACTAAATACACATAAGGAAACTCTAACCCTTTCGAAGCATGCAGTGTCATAAGCTGAACTTGATCGAGCTCTTCTTCGGTTTCGTTACGTTCTAGCATGTCTCGTAAGGTAAATCTGGCAACAGCTTGTTCAAGTGTCATAGCTTCGTCAATATCATCGCCTTTTAACATATCATTTAACCAGCTAACTAGCTGTTCAACATTGCGCATACGCATTTGGCCTGATGCTGGGGATGTGGATGTTTCATAAATCCAGCTTTCATAATTGATACCATGCAGTAGTTCATAAATCGCGTCCATCGGTTCATGATGTGATTTTTGAATAAGCGTATCAAACCAATGAATAAATACCTGTAGCGATTCCATGCGTTTGCCAGATAGTAGTTGAGTTAACCCCATATCATGACTTGCTTGATATAGGCTAATACCTCGGTGATTTGCCCACTCCCCTAATTTTTGGATGGTTGCTGGGCCAATTTCTCGTTTTGGTGTGTTGATAATGCGAATAAACGCATTATCATCATCAGGGTTAGTTAATAACCGTAAATAAGCCATTAAGTCTTTGATTTCAACACGTGCAAAAAACGAGGTTCCGCCCGATATTCGATATGGTATTCGGTATTGCATTAGCATTTTTTCAATAAGACGCGCTTGATGATTACCACGATACAATATGGCATATTGTCCGTATTGGCTATTATTCGTAAAACGATGACCAATAAGATCATTAATAACTTTTTCGGCCTCGTGTTCTTCACTATCGGCCGAGATGATTCTAATAACTTCACCATAGCCAAGCTCTGAGAAGAGTTTTTTTTCAAATATATGTGGATTATTTTCGATTAAGATGTTGGCAACTTTTAAAATACGACCCGATGATCGGTAATTTTGTTCGAGTTTGATTACTTCTAAATTTGGGAAGTCCTGTTTCAGTAATACTAAGTTTTGTGGACGTGCGCCTCGCCAAGAGTAGATTGATTGATCATCATCGCCCACCACAGTGAATTTAGCTCGGTTGCCAACAAGTAATTTGATAAATTCGTATTGGCTAGTATTAGTGTCTTGATATTCGTCAACTAGCAAATAACGAACTTTATTTTGCCACTTTTCGCGGACTTGTTCGTTGTTTTTTAATAATAGTGTAGGTAGTAAGATCAGATCATCAAAATCTAAAATACTACACGATTTTAGTTGTTTTTCGTAAAGTTGATAGCAGTGTGCAAAAAGCTTTTCTTTGTTAGTTTGCGCCCTTGCCATGGCAAGGGTTGAGTCGATAATGTCGTTTTTCCAATTTGATATGGTTGAGCGCAGTTGGTTGATAAGGTCTTTATCTCCATCTAACCATTGCTGTGTGAGTTCTTTTAATAGTGCTGTTTGGTCGTGATCGTCAAATAAAGAAAAGTTCGACTTGATGCCAAGGTGTTTATATTCTTTGCGGATAATATCTAACCCTAAAGTATGGAATGTCGATATTTTTAGCCCTCTAGCCTCTTGTTTGCTGAGCGATTGAGCAATACGTTCCTTCATTTCACGTGCGGCTTTGTTGGTAAAAGTGACGGCAATAATGTGGCGTGGTAAATACTCTTTAACACGAATTAGGTAAGCAATTTTGTTGATGATAACCCGAGTTTTTCCAGAACCAGCGCCCGCTAATACAAGACAAGGGCCTGAAACATATTCGACAGCTTTTTGTTGGCTTGAATTTAAACGCACTGAATAAAAACCATTATGAAAAATGTGGATTAGTATATAACGATATACTAGTTGCGTCCAATTATCATCAATATTTATCGATCATAACCGCTATTTTTTGTCATCTACTTGATGAATGTTAAAGCCTGCTCAACAACGTCAACACCCGCACTTTTTTTGTGGGCATTTTCGCTCAAATAACGTCTCCATTGCCTTGCGCCTTTGTGTCCATTAAATAACCCTAATGTGTGGCGCATGATATGATTTAGCTGTGCCCCTTGTGTCAGTTGCTGTTCAATATAAGGGTAAAGTGCCTGAATCGCTAATTTAGGTTCGATTATTGGAGAGTTTAATCCAAAAATTTGTGCATCAATTTGAGTCAGTAATAGTGGGTTTTGATAAGCTTCTCGCCCAACCATTACACCATCAACATACTTTAGATGGTGTTTTATTTCGTCAATTGTTTTAATACCACCGTTAATCGCGATAGTTAAGTCGGGATAATCTTGTTTAAGTTGGTAAACACGATCATAATCGAGCGGAGGGACTTCTCGGTTTTCCTTTGGGCTTAACCCAGACAACCACGCTTTACGTGCATGCACAATGAATGTATTAGTATAGGGCATGACTTTTTCAATAAATTGACATAAAAATGCATAGCTATCAAAATTATCAATGCCAATTCGGGTTTTTACTGTGACGGGAATATCAACCTGATCTTGCATTTGTGCAACACAGTCTGCAACTAAATCGGCTTTTCCCATTAAACAAGCACCAAACATGCCATTTTGTACACGATCGGATGGGCAACCTACATTTAAATTTATTTCATCATAACCACGTTCTTGTGCTAATTTTGCACATTGTGCTAATGCTTTAGGATCGCTACCACCTAGTTGTAAGCTGACTGGATGTTCTTCATTATTGAAAGCTAAATAATCCCCTTTTCCAAATAAAATCGCGCCAGTGGTCACCATTTCGGTATAGAGTAATGTTTGTTTAGTTAAAATTCGATGAAAATAACGGCAATGCTTATCGGTCCAATCAAGCATAGGGGCAATGGAAAAACGATTTAGACTTGACCTGTTATGCAAAAAAACCTCGACATCAATTAAAAATTTGTTATTTTACTCGACGTTTTCAAATAAAACCACCATATAAATAATAAGAATGGATACAAACTAAACAAATATCTCAATATACGGCTATTGTAAATATTTTTAATTATATTTATCGCTTCAGTACTGCTTTTTATAATACCATGCCAATTATTATTACTTTATACGGTAGTTATTACTAATAATCGTTGCAAGTTATTACCTTTTATAGGTATAAAATTAAAATAAATAAACAAAAATAAAAAACCTCGTTAAGTAACGAGGTTTTTTATTAAGAATCGGGGTCAGGATTATCGTCATCAGATTTTTTATCAATCGGGTCTGATATACCTTGTTTATTCATTTCTTCTAATGATTTGGAACCGTCTAGTTCTGATGCTTTAATATCTTTTACTAGGCCCATTTCATCAAAATAAACAGCATAACTTCTTTGGCTAACGTCCCCATGCTGAGGTTGCTGACGAAAAACATAATACCAAACATTATCGCCAAAAACAGAAGTTAACATTGGTGAGCCCATAATAAACACAACTTGTTCTTTACTTTGACCTACTTTTAATAGATCAAGAGCATCTTGTGTCACATAATTACCTTGGTTGATATCCGGTCTATATATCCAATGCTCAACAACCGAACAACCAGTTAATAAAACACTCGTTACAATTGCAAAGGCGGTAAATTTACGAAACAGCATCTAACTTTATCCATTTAAAAAATGATAGGCCATATTATCGCTGATATTTTTCCTGAGTGCTAGCCAAATTGATAAATTCTTTAACAATTAGCTAATAATCAAGTTATCATCAAGTAATGATACAAATTATCACTTGACTTTTATCCTTGTATCCACCAACTTAATACAGTCATGATAGACGCTTCTTTTAAACAATTAAGGTACAAAATGAAACTAGAAACAATAGATCAAAAAGCAAGTTATGCCATTGGATTACAAATTGGGCAACAATTGAAAGAGTCAGGATTGAATAATTTAGAACTCAACGCGTTAAAACAGGCCATGGAAGATGTTTTAGCCGGTAATCCGCCTGCACTACCTTTACAAGAACTACATGATGCACTACGTCATGTACATGAACAAGCAACAAAAGAAAAAGCCAAACAAGCAGAAAAAATTGCTCAAGCAGGTAAAGATTTTCTTGCTAAAAATATTGATAAAGATGGTATTAAATCGACTGAATCTGGTTTACAGTATGAAATCATCCAACAAGGTGATGGCGCTTTGCCTAAAGCAACAGATCGCGTTCAAGTTCATTATACAGGTCAATTGATTGATGGTACTGTATTTGATAGCTCAGTAGAGCGTGGACAACCGGCTGAGTTTCCTGTCAATGGCGTAATTCAAGGCTGGGTTGAAGCACTACAACTGATGCCTGAAGGTTCAAAATGGCGTTTATATATTCCTCATGAGTTAGCCTATGGTGCTCAAGGTGCTGGTGCATCAATTCCACCATACAGTGCATTAATTTTTGATGTTGAATTATTAAAAGTTTTATAAGAAAGAATGGACGTCACTTGACGTCCATTTGTTTTAAACTATTATCGTTTAGGAAGAAGATAGGCGCTAAATGCCGCCAGTAACAATAAAATACTTGCCGTACCAAACGCAACTAAATGAGTGTGTAAGTGATCGTAAGCCCATCCACCTAACCATGAACCAATCATCGCACCAATTTGATGCCCCAAATAGGTTAATCCGGAAAGTAATCCCACAATTTTTACACCATAAATATCTGCTGTAATAGCTCCAGACATTGACAAAGCGCCAGCCCAAACCAAACCACCCACTGCTGCAATAGTAAAAAGCTGCCATTTAGTTGATGCTAAAACAAGAGCAATAAAACCTAAGCCTCGTATTAAATAAACCATCATCAAAATGTTTTTTCGTTGTACTATATCAGATAGATAACCCAAAACTAAGGTACTAAAAATAGCGACTAAACCAATTAAACCAATACCATTAGAACTGGTGATAGGATCAAATCCATGATCGATAAGCATTGGGACACCGTGTGTTCCTAATAAATTCATACTAAAGCCACAGGTAAAAAGCCCAAAACTCAGTTGCCAAAATGGACGTGTTTTTAGCACATCTATAAGTTTGACACTAGGCTCTATTTTTTGATTGATAACAGGCTCTATACTAGAATTTTCGATCTCAGATTGATTATCTTTCATAATAAACAAAGCAATAGGCAAGGCGATAATCATAAAAATCACAGCAAACGAAATTAGCGTTGTTTGCCATCCATAAATAGGAATGAAGAATGCAAAAACAGGTAACATCACCGCAATACCAGCCATACTTCCTGTTGATAAAATAAATAAGGCCAATCCTCTGCGTTTAATAAACCAACGCGCAACAATGGGCGTAAAGCTAACTGACCCCACAAAAGAAGTACCAAAAGATAATGCAATACCGAAAGATAGTAAAAAGCTCCAATAATCGGTTGAGTTAGCTGACCAAACTGTCGAGATAATAATAATGATCGCACCTAATATTAGGACAAAACGAGTACTATACTTACCCACTAAATATCCCGCTATTGGCATTGCGATACCTGAAAAAAGCATGCCTATAGCAATAATGCCAGAAAGGACGCTACGACTAAACCCAAGATCATTTGCAATGGGTAGGAAAAAAACACCCATACTCATTCTCAACCCACTAGAAAGCAAAGTGAGAAAAGATGCTGCAATAACGATATTCCAACCAAAATACCATGGAGATCGCATAATAACTCCTGATTATTTTTTATAGAAAAGGGATCAAAAATTGTAGCATTTAAGTTTAGCTGATGTGTATAAGTTATTTATTTTCCGCTATAATATTTATTTATCTACATTCACAAAAAGTTAAGGAAAGTTATATGTCAACAAACATGATTCGTATTGCGATAACTGGTGCTGGTGGCAAAATGGGACGGCAACTTATCCAAGCTGTTTCGCAAATCGAAGGGGTTACCTTAGGTGCAGCATTTGAACGAGCTGGTTCATCACTAATTGGTAGTGATGCTGGTGAACTTGCTGGGATCGGTATGTGTGGCATTAAAGTCACCGATAATTTAGCACAAGCTAAAGACCAATTTGACGTACTGATCGATTTTACCCGACCTGAAGGCACCCTTGCACACTTAGCTTTTTGTGTTGAAAATAAAAAAATGATAATCATTGGCACAACTGGTTTTGATGATGCAGGTAAACAAGCTATTGCTGATGCAGCTAAAAACATTGCCATTGTATTTGCCGCAAACTTCAGTGTTGGTGTTAACTTAGTGCTAAAATTATTGGAAAAAGCCACCAAAATTATGGGCGGTTATACTGATATCGAAATTATTGAAGCGCATCACCGTCACAAGGTTGATGCGCCGTCTGGTACAGCATTAGCCATGGGTGAAGCAATAGCAGATGCACTTGATTGCAACTTAAAAGAGCGTGCAGTTTACTGTCGCGAAGGTCACACAGGGGAAAGACCACAAGGCGCTATCGGCTTTGCAACTATCCGAGCTGGGGACATAGTAGGAGAACATACCGCTATTTTTGCCGATATTGGTGAACGTGTTGAAATTAGTCATAAAGCATCCAGCCGTATGACATTCGCTAATGGTGCTGTACGAGCTTCACTCTGGCTTGCCAAACAACCTGTTGGTTTATACAACATGCGTGATGTCCTAAATCTCAATAATTTATAATTTGAAAATGTCAGATGAAATTTGGATGCGACATGCATTAATGCTTGCTAATCGTGCCGAATCGATAGGAGAGATCCCTGTCGGTGCGGTGATTGTTGATGAAAATAATCAAATTATTGGTGAAGGTTTTAATCAACCTATTAGTAAGCATAATCCCACAGCTCACGCCGAAATACTAGCTATTGAACAAGCGGGTAAGTTTTTGAATAACTATCGCATAATTAATACAACCTTATATGTCACTCTTGAACCTTGTATTATGTGTGCTGGCGCCATTATTCATAGCCGTATTAAACGTGTAGTGTATGGTGCAAGTGATTACAAAACTGGCGCAGCAGGTTCTTTTATCGATATTCTTGCTCAGCAAGGCATCAACCATTATGCAGAAGTGACAGGCGGAGTACTAGCTAACGAATGTAGTACTATTTTGAGTGATTTTTTTAAAAAACGGCGTTTACAACAAAAGGTGACTAAAAATAGTTATCAAAAAATTTTAGGTAACTAGGTGTTCAAGCATAAAATACGAAAATCTATTCCCATGTCAGTTTAATAAAAAATGAGTTCGCTTATTCTTTTTACCAAGGAAAATTGCTAGAATCTCATTTAATTTTTTTAAAATTTAATTTGAGCATTATTAATGAAAAAACACACATTAGAAATGATGATATCTACTGATGATATCCAAAAGCGCGTGATTGAACTAGGTCAACAAATCAGTCAAGATTATCAACATAGCCAAAATGAACTTATTTTAGTTGGTCTTTTACGTGGCTCTTTCATTTTTATGGCCGATTTGAGCAGAGCAATTACCGTTGGACACGAAGTTGATTTTATGACAGCGTCAAGCTATGGTAATGCTGTGATTAGTAACCGTGATGTTAAAATATTAAAAGATTTAGACGAAGATATCCGTGATAAAGATGTATTGATTATCGAAGATATTATAGACACGGGTAATACACTTAGCAAAGTTATGGCTATTTTAAAATTACGTCATCCACGCAGTATTGAAATTTGTACACTGCTAGATAAACCTTCACGGCGCGAAGTGAACGTTCCAGTGAAATATATCGGATTTTCGATTCCTGACGAATTTGTCGTAGGTTATGGTATTGACTATGCTCAGCACTACCGTCACTTACCTTATATTGGTCATGTCACTTTACTTGAATCTTAATATTATACGAGGTCTATGTGTCGCGATTTTCCTGTTCATTAGGTTTACTGTTAGTGATGACAGCGACATCAAGTTACGCTGACATGAAATTATCCATTAAAGGATTATCAGGAGAATTAGCTGACAATGTCAATACACGTGTTTCATTAATTTCCCCCAATAAAGTGGTTGATACGCCCGCTTTTAAGCGGTATTTTGAAAGTGAGGTGCAAAAAGCACTACGCGCATTAGGTTACTATTCGCCAACTTTTGAATATAACGCACAAGATCCCAAAGTCCTTGTCGTTAACATATCACCAGGTGATCCCGTATTAGTTGAGCAGCTCAATGTCAATATTACTGGGGATGGACAAAAAGATCCCGATTTTCAATATTTGCTAAAAAACAACTTACCCAAAATTGGCGATGTGTTAAATCATGGCATTTATGAGTCATTTAAGAAAAGCTTACAAAATTTATCACTAAAAAAAGGTTACTTTGATGCCGATATGCCTAAACATCAATTGGCTGTTTCGACAGTTGAAAATAAAGCCTTTTGGAATATTGATTACACTACAGGTAAACGTTATCGACTAGGTAAAGTCACTTTTCATAACGCCAAAATCCGTGACGATTATTTAGCAAATATTGTTCCATTTAAAGATGGTGAGGAATATACAGCCGAACAATTGTCATTATTAAATAGACGCCTTACCTCAACAAACTGGTTTAATTCAGTGGTTGTTGTACCTGACTTTCCACATTTAACAAAAGACAAAGTTCTACCTATTGATGTTGAAACCTCGCCTCGCAAAAAAAATAATATGGACTTAGGTTTAGGCTTTTCAACAGATAACGGTGTACATGGAAAAATTGGTTGGAACAAACCTTGGATCAATAGCCGAGGACAAAGTTTTCAAAGTAACTTATCGCTATCTTCACCAGAACAACTGGTCACTATGAGTTACAAAATTCCATTAAAAAAATCACCTCTTGAGCAGTATTATACCATTCAAAGTGGTTATAAAAAGATAGATAATAACGACACCTACTCACGTTCTTATACGTTTGGAGCATTGCGCAACTGGGATAATTTTTATGGATGGCAAACAGCATTAGGTTTTAATCTATTACGAGATGATTTTACCCAAGGTGATGCAAGTTTCAAAACATTTTTGTATTACCCTTCACTTAGCTTATCAAGAATTCGTTCTGATGGTGATTTATTAGCGATGTGGGGGGATTCGCAACGTTACTCTGTCGAAGCCGCTGGAGAATCATTAGGGTCAGATATTAATTTAGTTCGTTTTCAAGCTCAACAAGCTTGGATTCGCTCGCTACATAAGTCGCATCGATTTATTGCTCGTGGCAATTTCGGTATTATACAAGCAAGCAATTTTGATCGAGTTCCACCATCGTTTAGATTTTTTGCGGGTGGTGAGCGCAGTATTCGTGGTTATAGCTATCAATCTATTTCACCTAAAGATAAAAAAGGCAAATTAAAAGGTGCCTCTAAACTCATCACAGGTTCAATTGAATACCAGTATAATTTATCAGGTCCATGGTGGGGGGCTGCCTTTGTTGATACTGGCGAAGCCATAGACAAAGTTGATACAACCAAATTTTATACAGGAACAGGATTTGGCATTCGTTGGGCCTCTCCTGTTGGGCCAATAAAAATCGATTTAGCAACACCATTAAATAAAAACACCGGTTCTATTCACCTATATATTGGTCTAGGAAGCGAGTTATAATATGGCTAAAAATTTAGTTAGAATAAAAAAAGTAAAAAAATTAAAACAGATACGCAAATGGAAAAAGCGAAGCATAGCCATTTTATCTGTTATCGTCTTTCTAATCGTTTTTGTTATTTTGTTTATATATACCAGTCTTGGTGTAAAACTAACTACCTATGTTTTAAATAAATTTCTACCTGAGCTAAAGATAGCTCAAGTTGAAGGCACATTACATAATCTGCATATACAAGGACTTTCGCTTGAATTACCGAATGTTAATGTTCAAGTTAATGATGCTTCATTTTCATTAGCTGGACATTGTTTATTAAAAGCCCAAGTCTGTGTAAATCAATTTAATGCCGATGGTGTAAAAGTTTCAATTAATACTGGACAAATAGATAGTTCGCCTAGAGAAGAGCCTAACACAGAAAAACGTTTTGAACTCAAAACACCGTTACCTATAGATCTTAAAAATACCCACTTAACAAATATAAAAGTCACCGTTGATGATATGCAATTTGGTATGTCAGACTTTACTGGTAAAGCAAGGTGGATTAATAATCAAATTTATGTTTATCCCGCTGTAGCAACAGATTTAAGCGCTATTTTTGCCGATAATAAAACAACCAATTTACCTGTTGAAGCAACAAACGAAGATATCGCGCTTAATGAAAAAATTAGCCAAATTTTTAATCAACCACTGATTGATTCATTACCTCAAGTTAATATTCCATTAAATATTAATGTGATAAGTTTAACTGGTAATAACTGGTTATTACATATTGGTGGGCAAGATTATCGATTCAATAACGTTATAATTCAGACTAATATCGTCAATAGTCGTATCATTGTAAAACAAGTCGATACAGATGCTACCACCCCTTACGCAAGCGGACATGCTTCGGTTTCGGGCGAAATCACATTACATGACGACTGGCCAGTATTAGCATTAGTGAAAGCAAATACCGAACAAAATCAATTTGATGCACAATTTTCAGGTAAATTGCTTGGAGAGCTATTAACTAACGCAACTCTTGATGGCTTGAATCAAATAAAAATAAATGGGCGCATCAATTTTATAGAAAAATACTTGCCTATCATGACCCAACTCGAAGGTAAGCATATTCAATGGCCAATTGAAGGACAAGCGCAATATGAATTAAATGATTTTTCTGCATCAATAGAGGGTAACGTGCAGCAGTATCAAATGTCAGCTAAAGGCCATATAAAAGGAGAGGAATTAGCCAACACGATGTTTGATATTGCCGGTACAGGCACCAATCAAGGTGCAATGATCGACCATGGAATAATTAAATTACCCCAAGGTGAAATTAATATAGCAGGAACTGCAAATTGGCAACAAGCACTACAATGGGATACCGACATAAAACTCAATAACGTTGATATCACTAAAGAATTGCCAAATTATCCAATTCGATTAAACGGTCAATTGAAAACAACCGGCTCGCTAGAAAGTGACAAATGGGCATTTAATTTATCCGATTTACAGTTAAAAGGTAATATCAATCATGCTGATTTTTTGGCATCAGGTAATCTATCTGTTAACTCTGAAAATAAAACCACTGCAGATGATTTTGCGATAAAATGGGGAAAAAATCAGCTCAATATAAATGGCTCAAGTGAAAGTGGCAATTTACTTACAAAGTTAAATTTCGAATCGCTATCGTTATTGATTGACGGCATGCAAGGATCTGTTGTGGGCAATATTGAACTCAATGGCGCTGCTAACAATGCCACTATTGATACCAATTTGTCGGTTAACTCATTTTCTTTTAACACAATCAAACTAGCTAAAGCTAATCTTATTGGCAAAATTCGGTATAAAAACCAATTAAGTGGTAATATCAAGCTCACTGGTCAAACAATAGAGCTACCAAGCCAAATCATCAAAAAAGCAAATATTGAGTTATCAGGCAGTGAAAATCACCATACTTTAACGGTAAATATTGATGGTGATCCAGCATCATTGACAACTTCGTTAACAGGGCAACTTGATAAAGATCGCACAAAATGGAGCGGGACCATTGCGCATGCCCTACTTAATTTAGGCAAGAACAATAATTGGCAACTCGCTAAATCGTTGGACTTATCTTATGACATAAAGAATCAAATACCAGCCATTAGTGCCCATTGCTGGATAAATGAAAAGTCAACTATTTGCCTTGATAAACAATTTTCGATAACTAAAAACACCGATACCAGTATTACGTTAAAAGAAATTAATCTATCTAAACTACCAATACCTAACGATGGTGAAACCAAACTTGCTGGTAATGTAAATGGCAAAATAATCATACAATTTAAAAATGACAATAAAATACCATCAATAAAAGCGAATATAACCAGTCATGATGTTTATATTCAACAAATTGTTACCTCACAGTCGTTGCCACTGCCTTTCGAACTTTTCAAAATCAATGCAGAATTTAATGAACAACAAGCTAAATTAGATTGGATTTTTGGCCTAAATAAACTAGGAAAAATCAGCGGAAATATAGTGATAACAGATCCAACCAATCAAAAAACATTAAGTGGCCAATTAAATATCGATCATTTAGCTTTAGCGATTATTAATCCATTATTAGACAGTAAAGATTATGCTAAAGGTGCCATTAATGGTACGGTTAAATTTTCTGGATCATTAAATGACCCATTGCTAACAGGTAATATTAGCTTGAAACATAGTGAAATACAATCAAGCCAATTACCCATTGACATCAAATCAGCTAAGTTTGATATCAATTTCAATGGGAAATCATCCACATTAAAAGGTGTTTTAACCACTCAAGCAGGTAATGTTAATATTAATGGTAATGCCAGCTGGAATACCTTAGATAAATGGCAAGCTTCGTTAACAGTTAATGGTGCCGCCATGGAAGTTTCAGTGCCACCAATGATTGTTATGACCATTATTCCTGATATTAAAATCAATGCAACACCAGACGAATTAACGTTATTAGGAAAAGTAAGTATTCCAAAAGGTAAAATAACGGTTGAATCGCTACCCTCATCAAGCGTTGATGTTTCGCCCGATGAGGTCATGCTTGGTGCAAATCGAAAAGAAATTAAGGCCCAAGAATTTGGCATGAAAATCAATGGACATATTGAAATTAATATTGAGGATAAAGTTACTGTCGATGCCTTTGGATTAAATGCATCGCTTAAAGGTAATTTAATTGCAACACAAACCAATAAAGGACTCGATCTACATGGAGAGATTTCAATTCCAACAGGTCGATTCCATGCCTATGGGCAAGACTTGATTATTCACAAAGGTATCATCACATTTTCAGGTGCAACCGATCAAGCTATGCTCGACATTGAAGCAATCCGTAATCCAGAATCAATGGAAAATAATAACATCATGGCGGGGATTCGTGTTACAGGATCGTCGGAATCACCTAAGATTGAAGTGTTTTCAGATCCTGCCATGTCACAGCAAGAAGCCCTTTCCTACTTAATTCGAGGTCAAGGACTTGATAGTGCGGAACAAAGTGATAGTGACATGATGACCGCATTACTCGTTGGTATTGGCACAGCAAAAACCGGTAAATATATTGGTGATATAGGTAATGCATTTGGTATCAAAAATCTAACGCTTGATACACAAGGTGCGGGTAACAACTCTAAAGTTGTGGTTAGCGGGTATATATTACCTAACTTACAACTAAAATATGGTGTCGGCATTTTTGATTCATTGGCAACGTTTACTTTACGTTATAGGCTTATGCCGAATCTTTATTTAGATGCAGCATCAAGCTTAGCGCAAACATTGGATCTGATTTATCAATTTGATTTCTAACATTACCCCAAAGGACTCTATGCCCATTACCTTACGCAGAACCTCAATGGAGTAAAATGCTAACACCAGCCTAGCTAAAGCGTGCTAACTGACACTTTAATTAGGCTGCATATCAGATTATGCCATTTCAGTGATAAAATAGTGCTATCAGCATTTATTTTTGTCCAATGGCACATAAACCCATAACACCAAAAAAACTTCAATGAAATCAATATCTTTTCTGACTGATTTTGGGCTAGTAATTAGATCTCTTTAACCAAAAACACCTCCACAAAATCTAACCCAAGGTTATGTTGTTTGTCTTGCTTGACGTCAGAATGTGCCACGATAGAGCGAGGCTAGCACGCCAAACAGGAACGTTTGGCTAGTTTGTGCTGTGCTATTTGAACGTCTGAGCAAAGCAAAGATGGCCTCGTAAAGGCAAGTGTCAGGATGATACAAGTAATTGTGGAGAGCAGTCTGAAAGGTCACATTATGCAGATAAAGCCTGGGGTCGCTAAGGGAATTCGCTTCAAATTCCCTTAGCTCGGACGTGGTCACTGTCGCCATTTTAATCACTTAAAGCCAAAACATCCGAAACTATCACACAAAACCAAATCAACCCTCCCCAAAGCATCACCTGATTTAAAGAAGAAAAACCATTGATTTTATTAAAATTTTTATTTACTAAGTTTACAAATCTATTAGCGCAAAGAACTCGCTAAAAGCGAGTTCTTTGTCAACAATCGATTCCATTCTAATAGAACACGACTAATTGGGTTATTCTTCAATTTTCTTATAAAACCAAGAGTATCCCATTCCTCTTTTCGTGTAAGCATCTTTCACTTGACTACAAGGGTATCCTTCTTTTATTGCTTTTTGTAATTTATTTTCTTCATTCCAGTTTAATTTCTGAGCTTTAACGGCTTCTAATTTATCTATGCATGAGTTATATGTAGCAACAAATTCCGCATTATTTTCTGTATAGAATTTGACGTACTTATCACTTTCTTTTTTCCATGCTTTTTCCCAACTAACGTTACAAGCTGATTGAAAAACCAGATCCTCTGCACAGTATAGCGATTTTTTTGATTCAATGGTTTGAATATCGACATTGGCTAATTCATCAGCCGCCTTTTCTTCTAGTGCTTTTTGGGCAACACTACACTTAGAGCCAGTTCTTTTATCTAATTTACATAAAGACTGCATTTTTGCTTTAATTTCATTAAAAGATAGCTGTTTTAACTCTTTTTTGCCTTCATCTACTTTTTCTTTATAAACCGTTTCCCAAGCTTCACATTTCGGGCTTTTATTAAACGAAAAACTACTCTTACACTCATCTACCTTTAAATATTCATCAACTGATTCGCCCCATGACATACCAGAAACTTGTTGTCTGATGGCGCTCATTTCAGATTCTACCGCTTGTTTTTTTTCGTCTTCTTTCCGTTTTTTTTCTAATTCATATTTTATCTTTCTGTCTTTTTCAATTGCAGACATTGCAGCACGACATTCAGGATTTTTTTCTACCTTTTCGATACCGCCTTTATCATTTGCTATAAATGCCTTTTCTAAATCCTGATTACATTGCTCTACTTTTTTATTTGCTGAGTCTATATTGTTTAAATAATATTCCTCGTTTTTTTCTTCACAACCCGTTAAAATCATAGCGGTGGTTAATATAATTAAAACGTTTTTTAAGGCTTTCATTTGTTCTCCTATTTAATTTACTATTATTTTTATAACTATATTAATCAATAATAAATTGTTATTATTGATTAATATGTTACATGAATTAGCTTATCACTTCTAGAAAATTACTTAATTTTGGGAGTGACTTGTTTTGTTTTCTGTAATTTGAGAAATGACGGTAGTGGATACAGGTAAAAAGCAAACTCACTTATACCCTACTAACATTTCACGTTTTGCGCCAAACCCTTTTCGTTTTTCAACGGTAAATCCGGCGCTCATTAAATGACGACGAACAAAACCAGCAGCCGTAAAAGTCGCAAAACCACCGCCTGGGGCTGTTAGGCTAAAACAATTGCTAAATAAACATTCTGACCACATATCAGGATTTTTAGCCGGTGAAAAACCATCAAAAAACCAAGCATCAATCAATACATTTTTCTTAACTAGAAAATCTGAAAAATGCCTAATATCATCATAGCATATTGTCAAACTAACGTTGTCAAATTGGCAGGTAGAATCAATCAAACTAGCCTGAAGTTGTTTTGCTAACGAAAATAACGTTTCATTTTTAGAAACCACATTATCATGTATCTTTATTAGTTCATCTAAAGATAATGGATACTTTTCGACACTGAAAAAGGCAAGATATTTCAGTATATGATTTGGATGCTCACTTCTAAAATTTAAAAACGTTTGCCATAAAATTAAAAAACTTAGCCCTGAACCAAAACCTGTTTCACCAACAATAAATGTATCTTGCTTATGCTGTAAAAAACGCTGATGTAAATCATTACCGTCAATAAATACATACCTTGTTTCCTCAATGGCGCCTTCCGTATTAAAATACACATCATCAAAATGAACAGAAATAGGCGTCTGATTTTCATTCCAAATAATCGTCGATTTATGCATAAATTTCCTTTAAACAGCTATATTTAACAACTGTATATTAATGTTAATTATGTATATAATACGCTAAGTTAACTTATGAGGTAAATTATGGTATTTCTTTTCCGCTTAATTAGTGTGGTTATCATTGGTCTTGTTATTTGTGTGTTAGGCACTATTTTTTGCTTATTTAATCCAAGAAATCCCCAAAATGTGGCAAGATTTGCTCATTTATTTGGTTTTTTCTTTAAACCTATATTTGGCGTAAAAGTTGATACTCGCATTCACCCTAATATTAATAAAATAGGTAGTTGTGTATATATTGCTAATCATCAAAATAACTATGACATCATCGTAGCATCAGATGTCGTACAACCTAAAACAGTCACCGTCGGTAAAAAAAGTTTAGCTTGGATTCCATTTTTTGGGCAACTTTATTACCTTACTGGCAACATTCTTATTGATCGTAATAATAAATCAAAAGCTCGCGATACAATCGAACAAGTTGTTAATGAAATCAAAAAACGTGGCATATCTATTTGGATGTTTCCTGAAGGTACTCGTAGCCGCGGACGTGGATTGTTACCGTTTAAAACAGGGGCATTTAAAGCCGCAATTGCTGCTGGAGTACCCATTGTGCCAATTTGTGTATCGCAAACTAATGATATCAAATTAAATCGTCTAAATAATGGACATTTTATTGTTGAAATGCTAGAGCCTATAGAAACAAAAGATCTAAGCAAAGAGGATGCTAGAACCTTAATGGAACAATGCTATAACCAAATGGCTGCTAAAATAGCGCAAATAAATGATGAAGCAAAACAATTAAATAATCAAAAATAACTCATGAATAAACAAGATCGTAATTTTGATGACATCAGCAATAAGTTTGCACAAAACATTTATGGCACAACCAAAGGAAAAATTCGCGAAGCGATAGTATGGCAAGAATTAGAAAAAATTTTAGTTACTTATCCAACCAATAAGCCACTAACCATACTTGATGCTGGTGGTGGGCAAGGTCAAATCGCCGGCAGGCTTGCCAAGCTTGGACATCAAGTAACACTTTGTGATATCTCAGAACAGATGCTAGAACTAGCAAAACAAAAGGCTCAAGCAGAAAAGGTAAATATAAATTGCCTTTGCTGCCCTATCCAACAGCTTGATAACTTAATTAACCAAAAGTTTGATTTAGTCATTTGCCATGCGGTATTAGAATGGGTAGCAGAGCCAATTGAATTAATAGCATCATTAAAAAAACATCTCAAACCAGAAGGCTATTTATCGTTAATGTTTTATAATTATCATGCACTTTTATTTAAAACTGTCACATTAGGCAATTTTGGTTACACACAATCAGGGTTAGCTAAACGCAAAAAGAAAACACTTTCTCCCGATTTTCCAAGAGTTCCAACAGACGTATATCACTGGCTTACACAACTGGATTTTACTATTTTACAAAAAACAGGGATTCGCATTTTTCATGATTATCTTACCAATAAATCCAAAGCCGAAACTCACTTCGAACAGTTATTAGAACTTGAGCAAACATATTGCCAAACTGAACCTTATCTTAATTTAGCAAGATATATATTAGTTACTGCAAAAAATAAAATAAATTCGTAAATAAATCCGCTCTCGATTATGCTTTTTTAAATGATCACTCGAAAAATTTATCATAAATCGTTATCATAAGCAGATTAGTTTTTTTGGTTAAGGAAAATAATCATGATTGTTGTAACGGGCGGTGCCGGATTTATTGGTAGTAATATTGTGAAAGGTCTGAATGATCTAGGACATAAAGACATTTTGGTTGTTGATGATTTAACCGACGGCACTAAATTTGCCAATTTAGCTGATCTAGATATTGCCGATTATATGGATAAAGACGAGTTTATTGCAGCTATTATTAGTCATGAAGATCTTGATATTGATGTTGTTTTTCACCAAGGTGCTTGTTCATCAACCACTGAATGGGATGGTAAATTTATGATGGAAAACAATTACGACTATTCAAAGGACTTATTGCATTATTGTTTAGACTTCAACATTCCATTTCTATATGCATCATCAGCTGCGACGTATGGCGGACGCAGTGATAACTTTATTGAAAACCGTGCTTACGAAAAACCTTTAAATGTTTATGGTTATTCTAAATTCTTATTTGACCAATACGTAAGACAACTGTTACCCCAAGCTAATTCACCGGTTTGCGGATTCCGTTATTTTAATGTCTATGGACCTCGCGAATCGCACAAAGGCAGCATGGCGAGTGTTGCATTTCACTTAAATGAACAGATTAACAAAGGTGAAAAACCAAAACTTTTTGCTGGCAGTGAAAATTTTAAACGTGACTTTATTTATGTTGGTGATGTCGTTGCGGTCAATTTGTGGTTCTGGAAAAACAAAATCTCAGGCATTTATAACTGTGGAACAGGTCGAGCAGAATCATTTCAAGCTGTTGCTGATGCAGTACTTAACTACCATAAAAAAGGCGAAATTGATTATATTCCTTTCCCTGAGCATCTAAAAGGACGCTATCAAAGCTATACCCAAGCTGATCTGACTAAATTTAGACAAACGACATGTTCAATCGAATTTAAAACCGTTGCAGAAGGCACTGCTGAATATATGAAATGGCTAAATGAACAATAAAACGGAATTAATTAAATGAAAACACTCATTATTGGTCCTTCATGGGTTGGCGATATGATGATGTCGCAAAGTCTGTATCGTACATTGAAACAACTTGATTCTAATAACCAAATTGATGTTTTAGCACCTGCTTGGTGTCGAGCGCTGTTAAATAAAATGCCAGAAGTGAATCAAGCAATTGCAATGCCATTAGGGCATGGTGAGTTTGCTTTAGCAAAACGTCACGAAATAGGAAAATCACTACGTGATAACCATTATGATCAAGCAATTGTGTTACCTAATTCATTTAAATCCGCATTAATCCCATTTTTTGCAAAAGTATCTAAACGCACAGGTTGGAAAGGTGAAATGCGTTATGGATTATTAAATGATATACGAAAACTTGATAAGCAGGCCTTTCCACTAATGGTTGAACGCTATGTTGCACTTGCTTATCCTAAAAATCAAATTCACTCGGCATCGGACTTACCACAGCCTCTGTTATGGCCTAAACTCAATGTTGAACAAGATGAAATAACGCAATCACTTTCAACTTTTACAATTGCACAAGATAAACCATTAATTGGTTTTTGCCCAGGAGCTGAATTTGGCCCTGCAAAACGTTGGCCAGATTATCATTACGCAGCTCTTGCCGATATGCTAGTTCAACAACATGCTAAAATTATTATTTTTGGTTCAGTAAAAGATCGCAACGTTGGTGAACAGATTATTGCAAAAATGACACATGGCGATCAATGTATTAACTTAGCTGGACAAACCCAATTAGAACAAGCAGTGAGTTTAATTGCCGCTTGTAAAGCGATTGTTACTAATGATTCCGGATTAATGCATGTTGCTGCTGCATTAGATAGACCACTGGTGGCACTTTATGGACCAAGTAGCCCTGATTTCACACCTCCATTATCAAATAAAGCCGAAGTTATTCGTCTAATTACTGGCTACCAACGTGTGCGCCAAGGTGATGCTGAACAGGGCTATCACCAAAGCTTAATTGATATTAAACCCGATAACGTATTTGAGACATTAATGAAACTCATTATGCGTTGTGAAAAGAGTAATGGATAATGCGTGTACTAGTTGTTAAAACATCATCCATGGGGGATGTACTTCATACTTTACCAGCATTAACTGATGCGGCCAACAGCTTATCAAATATAGCTTTCGATTGGGTAGTAGAAGAAAATTTTGCTCAAATACCCAGTTGGCACTATGCAGTAAATGAAGTGATCCCCGTTGCAATAAGACGCTGGAGGAAAAGCTGGTTTGCCAAAACAACTCGCCAAGAACGTAATGACTTTATCCAGACCTTAAGACAACAACAATATGATGCGATTATCGATGCGCAAGGACTTATTAAAAGTGCATTTCTTATTACTCGTAAGGCTCAAGGCATTAAGCACGGTTTAGATCGAAAAAGCATCAAAGAACCCATTGCCAGTTGGTTTTATGATGTAAAACACAATGTACCCAAACAGATGCATGCCATTGAACGCATTAGATTGCTGTTTGCTCAAAGTCTACAGTACCAACTACCTAATTCAATGGGTGATTATGCCATTGCGCGCCACTTTTTATCTTCACTACCTAGCGATAATCAGCAGTATCTAATTTTTTTACACGCAACAACCCGCGATGAAAAACATTGGAGTGAAGACGCTTGGCGAAAATTAATTAAATTAGTTGAACCAACAGGATTAAGAATAAAGCTACCTTGGGGGGCACCACATGAACAAGCTCGAGCAATTCGCCTAGCTCAGGGATTTCAACATGTCGAAGTACTTCCCAAATGTTCACTTTCTGACATAGCAACCATTATTGCTGGAGCAAAAGCGGTTGTTTCGGTTGATACAGGACTAAGTCACCTAACTGCTGCATTAGATCGTCCCAATATTACTTTATTTGGCAAAACTGATCCTAAACTAATCGGAGGATATGGAAAAAACCAATTCAGTATTATCTCAAACGAAAAAAGCATGCAAACCATTCAAGCCGAACAAGTTTATCAACAATTAGCTAACTTTTTATAAGTTAATCAAAAGGAAAGTATGCAATGAATAAATATAGCGAACTTATTTGCGAAAAATACGCACAAATTGGCAGTAACGATCTGGGTTATATTGAAGATGCCTTAGGGGCTGTCATGCAAGTGTTGGACGATATTGTTCGTAACGATCAAGTACCGCAAGAACTAAAAGATAAAGCTGCTTATGCAGCAGCTAATTTATTGATCAGCGACTTTGATGTTAAATAGCCGCTGGTAAACTAATAATAAATCTCGTAGATTGCTCATCGGATTCAGCATAAATCGAGCCTTTATGCGTTTCAACAATGGATTTTACGATCGCAAGTCCTATGCCTGTACCCGAACTATCATTACCATTACGGTGGCGTGACTCATCAACCCGATAAAACCGATCAAAAAGGTGTGGTAAATGTTTACTATCAATTTTTTTACCTGGATTAGCAATAATGATCCTAATGCGTTTTTCACTAACTTGACTTAAAGTTATTGTGATAATTTGGTTTTCTGGTGTATAACGAATTGCATTGGATAAAATATTACTAATTGCTCGCCCTAACATCATCTTGTCCCCTTGAATATGGGAACAGTTACCTTCAAGGTTAAAGATGATATTTTTCTCATCAGTCAGTGGTTCAAAATACTCACACATCATTGTGATCATATCATGTAAATCAATATCAATTAAATTGGGTACCAATTGACGATTATCTGCTTGTGCTAAAAATAGCATATCAGAAATCATCTGCGACATTTTTTCGTATTCTTCTAAATTAGAATATAAAATCTCACGGTATTCGTTAGTCGATCGAGCATTACTAAGCACAATTTGTGTTTGTGTTGTTAGATTGGTAATAGGTGTTCGCATTTCATGAGCAATATCTGCCGTAAAATTTCGTTGACGCTGAAACACATCTTCCATACGATTCAGCATATGATTAAATGCTTTCACTAAGCTAACGTATTTAATGGGAACCAAAGATGTAGGAATACGGTAATTCAAGCTTTTAAGATTAATTTTCTCGATCTTTTTAATCAATCGATTTATGGGTTTTTGAGTAAAATAGATACTAATAAAAGAACCAATTAATGCCAAAATACAAGCAATACCAATAAGTAATCCTAAACCATCGTGTAATCGCTGAATAAATTCAATATATAAATCACGACCAACAGCAGCTATAGTAGTGTATTGTTTACCATTTTCAATAACAACGCTTGACGCAGCAACCCGATACGATGCTTTATCTTGATTCCAAATAGCTGTGCTGTGATTTTTAATAATGGTATCAAAATCAATTTGAGTTTTAGCAAAAGTTAAATTTGGACCACGGGTTCGATAAACAATTTTACCTGTATCATCAATAACATAAACAAACAAACGGTGATGACCAGTTAAAATTAGTAATAAATTCTGAATAAACTCATCACGATTATCGTCTGGAGAATAGTAAACAAGCTCACGTTCAATAGAATCAATAACCGAATTAAGTTCGGAGACATTGTGTTGAATTGATATTTTTTCAAAAGAGTGTTCAATTAAAAAACTGAAACAATAAAGCAGACCACTTGTTAACAAACAAACAGCAAGCGGCAAACGAAATGAGATAAACTTACTCGTTTTCATCCAAGACATCTAACTTATACCCCATTCCACGAACTGTATGAATTAACTTTGGTTCAAAATCGGCATCGATTTTATTACGTAATCGTCGAATCGCGACATCAATCACATTAGTATCACTATCAAAATTCATATCCCAAACTTGAGACGCAATTAAGGAACGAGGCAACACCTCTCCTGGATACCGTAAAAAGTACTCTAACAATAAAAATTCTTTATTAGTTAAATCAATACGTTTATCTCCACGAGTTACTGTTCGTTTATGAAGATCCATGACCAAATCAGCAATACTCAATTGAGAATTATTGACCTGAGGAACATTACGACGAAGCAGAGATTTAACTCGTGCTAATAATTCGGCAAACGAAAAAGGTTTTACTAAATAATCATCTGCACCTAAGTTAAGACCTTTTACTTTATCATCCACACTACCCATAGCTGTGAGCAACATAATTTGGACATCTTTACCTGCTTCACGCAATGACTGAACAATTTTCCAACCAACAATATCTGGCAACATGACATCTAAAATAATTAAATCATAGTCTTCAGTCATGGCTCGATGATAGCCATCAAGGCCATTATTTGTTAGATCAACAACAAATCCAGATTCAACTAAACCCTGGCGAAGATATTCACCTGTTTTTTGCTCATCTTCAACTACTAACAATTTCATATTTGAATACTTCCTTTGTTATTTGTCTGATTGCCGAAATTGCATAACAATGTTATAGAATAAATGACAGACGCTAAACCAACCATGATAAATTTATGACTATTTTGTAATAATAATGTCATCAATTAGTTGGTTTTTCTTTGTTATAGTAGCCACACAATGATTCATGAAGCTAGACATTACTGTTTCATTGTTTTATTTCCTTTCATCCATTCCTTGCAATTTAATGCACCCTAGTTTATCTAGGGTTTTTTTTATTCTAAATCGATGTAAGTTTGTATATAAACTGGAAACGGCAAGCAGTTAGGTATAGATGTCGGAGTATTTTAGCAAATAATATTCTATATTCTACATTCTTTTACTTTCTTTTACTTTTTACACAACACAATACCTGTTTCAATATGATCGGTATAAGGAAACTGATCAAACATAGCAAAGTGTTGAATTGAATGTGTTTTGGTCAATAGCTGCAAATTATCACGCAATGTATAAGGATTACACGAAATATAAATAATAGTTTTATAGGATTTCAATATATCAATGGTATTTAAATCCAATCCACTGCGGGGTGGATCAACAAGTACCGTATCACACTGATAATCATCTAAATTAATCCCTTTTAAACGATTAAACTCGCGTTCTTTTTTAATTGCAGAGGTAAATTCTTCAGCAGATAATCGTACAACAGTAAGATTATCAATGTGGTTAACTGCAATATTATACTGAGCAGAATAAACCGACGCTTTAGCAATTTCGGTTGCCAGCACTTTACGAAAGTTTTGCGCTAACGCTATTGAAAAGTTACCATTACCACAATAAAACTCAAGTAAATCACCCGATGAGTTTTTAGTAACAGATACAGCCCACTGTAGCATTTTAATATTTACCGCAGCATTAGGTTGAGTAAAACTATTTTCAACTTGGCGATAAAGAAACGTCTTATCCATTACTTGCAAAGCTTCGTCAATATAATCAACATCAATCGCTATTTTTTGATTACTAGCTCGCCCGACAATACTGGCATCTATGCCCTGTTCAGCTAATTGGACTTTTAATTTTTTTGCTTCAATGGTCCACTCATCGCTTAATTTTTTATGATACAAAAGCGTAATTAACAACTGACCACTTAATGTCGAAAAATAATCGATTTGAAACAATAAATGGCGAAGCAACTGATTATGTTGTAACAAAGGTAAAATCGCCTGCATGGCTTGATTAATGAGTTTAGTTGCGATAGGAAATTGATCAATCCTAACCCTTTTTTTTGTCTTTTTATCATACATAATATGATAAAGATCTTCGCCATCATGCCAGATTCTAAACTCAGCACGCATACGATAATGGCTAATAGGCGATGAATATACAGCTAATTCGGGAAGTGAAAAGTCTGATAATAATGCTTTTAAATTATCTACTTTTTTTTCTAATTGTTGATTATAGTTATCATTCGAGAAACATTCAGTCATCGTCATTATCTGATAGTGATTATAGGCGTATTATTTAACAATAGAATTTTAAGTTAATCTGTATTAACTTACAAAATGGTTAAGCACCAAACTACTTAGATTAATTTAATGTCTACTGTGTAAACAAATAATCGTTTCGCATGGTATAATAATACTCTTAATCTTATCACAAATAACCGGTGATGATAAGTTTTGCTGAAATAAAGCGTATAATTATTAGACACACAAGCAGGCCGTTAAATCACAACAACTTGGCTACAAGCAAACGCCTCATAGAGAACGAATAATAATCCATTACATTTTTATTGATTGTAGTTATAACAATTGCCGTTATAATGTGCCCTATAATTTTAGATAACAAAAACACTATGACAGCACACACTTTTTCTGATTTAGAATTAGATGATATACTAATTCACAATCTTCAAGCACAAAATATAAATACTCCAACAGTTATCCAAGCGCAAACCATCCCTGTTGCTCTAGATGGCAAAGATATTTTAGGCTCCGCGCCTACAGGTACCGGCAAAACACTAGCTTTTTTAATTCCTGCTGTACAACATTTATTGGACTTTCCACGTCGTAAACCAGGTCCACCACGCATTTTGATTTTAACACCAACGCGTGAACTTGCTATGCAAATTGCCGAACAAGCAAAATTAGTAACTGAATCCACCCATTTAAGTATTGCAACCATTACTGGCGGTGTTGCTTATATGAATCACGCCGAGGTATTTAGTAAAAACCAAGATATCGTTATAGCAACAACAGGTAGATTATTACAGTATATAAAAGAAGAGAATTTCGATTGTCGAGCTGTTGAAATGTTGATTTTAGATGAAGCGGATCGCATGCTAGACATGGGCTTTTCGCAAGATGTCGAAACCATATCAGCCGAAACTCGCTGGCGTAAACAAACTTTATTATTTTCAGCTACACTTGAAGGCGAAGGACTGCATAATTTTGCCAGTCGCATTTTAAATGCACCAATTGAAATCAATGCCGATCCATCACGTAAAGAGCGAAAAAAGATCCTACAATTCTATTATCGTGCTGACGACTTACCCCATAAAGTGGCACTGCTTACTCACTTATTAAAACAACAAGAATTAAAAAAAACCATTGTATTTGTTCGTAAACGTGAACGTGTGCACGAATTAGTTAGCCTGCTGCATCAAGCTGGCATCCACAGTTGCTATTTAGAAGGTGAAATGGTACAAGCAAAACGCAACGAAGCAATCAAAAGAATTAGCAATAACATTGTTAATGTACTGGTTGCAACTGATGTTGCAGCGCGTGGAATTGATATTGACGATATCACCCACGTTATTAATTTTGATGCCCCGAAAACTGCCGATGTTTATTTGCACCGTATTGGTCGCACTGCTCGCGCAGGGAAAAAAGGCACTGCAATAACACTAGTCGAAGCACATGATAACGAATTGTTGCAAAAAATTGAGCGCTACATTCAAGAACCGATCAAATTAAGAACAATTGACGAATTGCGGCCTAAAACAAAAGCGCCAAAACCAGCAGCTAAGAAAAAGCCTTCACAGAAAGCAAAATTAAAAAACGCCAATAAAAAAGAAGATGTTAAAAAGAAAAAAATAAAACAACGCCATCGAGATATCAAAAATAAAGGTAAACCTAAAAGAACAATAATTAATACCTAATAATAAATCAACCATTAATAGCTTAAACTTATGATATCAATTGTTTATAACAACTTGGACAATAGGTTTAAATCGCTATAATACACAGCAACAAATTTGCACTAATACACAGGAGAGAAAACGCATGACATTAGTCACTCGCAAAGCACCAGATTTCACATCAACAGCTGTTTTAGGTTCTGGTGAAATTGTTAACAACTTCAATTTATCACAACATATTCAAGGTAAATATGCTGTTGTCTTCTTTTGGCCAATGGACTTCACTTTTGTTTGTCCATCAGAAATCATTGCATTTGATCACCGCCTAGAAGAATTTAAAAAACGAGGAGTTGAAGTAATTGGTGTTTCAATGGACTCAGAATACGTGCACAATGCATGGCGCAATACCCCACAAGACAAAGGCGGTATTGGCGAAGTCAAATTCCCAATTGTTGCCGATATCAAACACTCAATTATGCAAGCTTATGGCATTGAACATCCTGAAGCGGGTGTTGCACTACGTGCTTCATTCTTTATTGATAAAACAGGTATTGTACGTCATGAAACCATTAATGACTTACCAATCGGTCGCAATATCGACGAAATGATTCGTATTGTTGATGCATTTCAATTCCATGAAGAGCACGGCGAAGTCTGTCCTGCACAATGGACAAAAGGTAAAAAAGGCATGAAAGCAAATCCAAACGGTGTTGCTAGTTTCTTAAAAGAGCATGCTAACGAAATCTAATTTCTTTTTATTCATCCAATGATCTTAATTTACATTTTACATTGCCGGAGTTTATCTCCGGTTTTTTTTATCCGCAATAAACTAACGAAAAATAATCATAAAGTAACATGTAGACCTATAACACCAATAATAATAATGGAAAGCCCACACAAACGAGGAAAGTTTTTAGGCTCATTAAATAATAACATATTAGCTAACACCGCACCCGATGTACCAAGCCCTACCCAAACAGGATATACAATACTTAAATCAAGATAATGAAGTGAAAAATAAAAAAGGACAAAAGAAACAAAAAATCCCCCCCAATATAACACAAGTCTAAACAAATTTTTTTGCTCAGCATACAGCTTAAGGCCAATTGCACCAACTACTTCAAAAACTGACGCGATCAATATCAACAGCCATCCCATGATTAAAATTGTCCTTTATTATAATATTAACTATCGGCTCGTTTGAGTTGTATAACACCAATAATAATTAGTGCCACAAAAAAAAGTTGAATTAATTTAATCTCTTTTCCAAAAAGCAACATATCAATCGCAGTTGCCCCAATTGCACCAACCCCAGAAAATATGGCATAAACTGTACCTGTCGGAATTGTCTTACAAGCATTAGTCAAAAACGTAAAATCGACAATAATGAGCAACACAATAATACCCCATTGCCAAAGCTCGGTTGCGAAACTAAACCCTAAAATCCAACATAATTCAAAAAAGCAAGTTAGCATCACAAATGCCCACTCTTTATTCACGCTAAACATAGCTACCTCGCTTCGCTATTTTATTTTTGCCGTAGTAATCAATTTTTTACTGCAATCTATTTTTAGTATAATGATTGATTATGCTATATTGCCGATAAGCAACGGCAAAACAGAAGATGGTTCGCAAACAAAGATCTGCCACCAAAAGATGTCAATTGTTATATATTCCTAATGATTAAACCAAAACCGCTTAACGTTATGAAACATCTTCACAATTTTTATTCTTATTTTTCAAATAAGTAAGTAATTCTATAATGAAGAATTATAAATGGCAAGGACAAAATTGTATAATTCAATATTTTAGCATTTATACAAGCTCACATCCGCTGCCTTTATAGGCCGATATTTTTTGCAAGATATAAACGAACCAGATGAATTTTTAGAAAAAAATAAAAATAGTTATATCTTTTTCAATTTAATTTAGAATCGTTATAGAATAATAAAATAGCACTTTTGGGCTATTTTATAAGTAAAACATGAAGTAGACATTTTTTACACTTCTAAAATATTGCCATTTATAGGATATCAGTATTTTAAATCAAATGAAAAGGAAGATAGCATGTCAAAAAAATCAGACAATGAGTTCAAAGTGGGTATAAAAGCCTATGTGTCACTGGTGGTGGCAATTTTGTTTTTTTCGGGGTTGTTTTTTAATGTAGAGGGTAAAGAATGGCTAGGTGCATTTGATTTTACTAGTTTAAGCGGTAAATTTGGCACCATGCTTCATCCTGAAAAGAACACCTTTGTAGGTGAAGGAGGTAACAGTGCAAGAGCTGGCTTTATTTTTGCTTTATCTCTTATACCAACGGTTATGTTAGCTTTAGGCGTGTTAGAGATCTTTACCCATTACGGCACAATCCGTGCAGCACACAAATTATTAACGCCATTATTAAAACCAATTTTAGGCGTTCCGGGCAAAACTGGACTTGCATTAATTACCGATCTACAAAGCACTGATGCAGGTGCGGTATTAACCAAAGAATTATATGACGAAAAGCAAATTACCAAAAAGGATCTGATCATCATTAGTGCTTGGCAATATTCTGGTGCAGGTTTAATCAATAACTACTTTTCGATTGGTTCAGCATTATTTGCCTCAATGACCGTGGCTATTTTTATTCCTCTTGTCATTATGTTAGTGCTTAAATTTGTTGGTGCCATACTGGTCCGCTTGGTATTAAATTCAATTTATAAAAAGGATTTTATCAATGAGTAATTCACAAAAACAAACAAATAACCCTTTAGATATCTTTGTTATTGGTGCACGCAAAGGATTCAATATCGCCATTAACAATTTAATGCCAAACATCTTAATGGCATTTGTTATCACCGAAATTCTAAAACGTTTAGGTATAATGCAATTTATTGGAACTTATTGCGCGCCAGTCATGGAAATTTTTGGCCTACCTGGCGAAGCCATTACCGTACTATTGACCGCATGGTTATCAGCATCAGCGGGAACTGGTGTTGCCGTTAACTTATTTACTAGTGGCACACTTAATGTGACAGCAATAACCATTCTTGCTCCCGCTATTTTCTTAATGGGCTCACAATTGCAATATATGGGACGATTATTAGGCGTTGCAGATGTACCTAAAAAATACTGGCCGTTGCTTATGTTAACCAGTATTTTTAATGCACTTATTGCAATGATTATTATGCGATTTATTGCTTAATAAAGGAGATCTCAATGTCCAACGTATTAGAACATTACCAATATTTACATCAAATTCCTGAATTAGGGTTTGAAGAACACAAAACATCAGCATATATTGCACAGCAGCTTGAACAAGTCGGTTATAAGGTAAGCCGTAATATTAATAACACAACAGGCATAGTTGCCCAATATGATAGCGGAAAACCGGGTCCTGTTCTGGCTTTACGAGCTGATATGGATGCATTGGGTCATATCATTGATGGTAAGCATTGTGCAAGACACACATGTGGTCATGACGGCCACTCATCAATATTATTAACTGCGGCACAAGAACTAATAAAAGAAAACAACATCAAAAAAGGACGATTAAAACTGATCTTCCAACCAGCTGAAGAGCTTGGTTCAGGCGCTTTAGCCATGATTGAAGGTGGCGTTATTGACGATGTTGACATGATTATCGGCTTACATTTACGCCCTAAAGATGAATGTCCTAAAGGCTTTGCCTCAGCAGCAATGTACTATTCGGCATCCACTACCGTTGAAGCCAATATTCATGGAATACCTGCACATGGTGCTCGCCCACATTTAGGCATTAATGCGCTTGATGCAGCAGCACTTGCCATTCAGGCGGTTAACACCATTCACCTTGCACCAAGTTTAACTTATAGCGTCAAAGCAACACGTTGCATTTGTGATGCAGGTGTAACTAATGCCATTCCATCTGAAGCGTATGTATGTTGGGATCTAAGAACCTCAACAAATCCAGCTATGAATGAACTAAAAGCCAAAACTCTAAATGCAATAAAACTCAGTGCCGAATCTATCGGTGCCAAAGTGGATATTAATGTCACTAAAGAGATCCCAGCTGCTGAAATTAATAACGATGTCACCCAAATTATTGCCGAAGCAATTGTTGATGTACTTGGAAAAGCGGGTTTAAAAGATCCAATTTTTACTCCAGGTGGAGAAGATTTTTTCAACTATCCATGTCAACGCAATGTCAAAGCTGGCTTTTGGGGATTAGGTGCTGATTTAACCCCAGGATTACATCATCCAGAAATGAAGTTCGACACTTCAGCATTAGAAAACGGCGTCAAAATAACAAAAGCCTGTGCTTTAAAGGTACTTGGTTGATTTCAACTCCTATCCGCCGATGTTTTCGGCGGAAAATGGCATAAATAGCAAACAATATTTTAATATTACTATGATTTAAAAAAATTATTTAAAGTCATTTTTTTCATTACTACACTGTTAACGATTTACGATACTCAACAATATCTTCAATGGTCACAACGGGCATATGATATTGTTTAGCAAACTTAACCACTTCAGGTGCTCGTGCCATAGTACCATCATCGTTGGTTAACTCACACAGAACTGCGGCAGGTTTTAAACCTGCTAGTGTCACTAAATCAATCGACGCTTCAGTATGGCCACGGCGAACTAAAACACCGCCCTCTTTAGCAACTAAAGGAAACACATGCCCCGGATGATTAAGATCGCTCGGCTTAGCATTGTCATTCACCGCCGCCTTAATAGTTGTAACGCGATCAGCAGCTGATACACCAGTTGTAACTCCATTAGCAGCTTCAATCGAAATAGTAAATGCTGTATTGTTTTTGCTGGTATTATTTGCCACCATCATTGGCAAATGTAACTCATCACAACGTTTTTGTGGCAAACATAAACAAACAATGCCACTCCCGTAACGAATCGTCAGCGCCATTTGCTGGCTAGTAATAGACTCGGCAGCCCAAATAATATCGCCTTCGTTTTCACGGTCTTCATCGTCTAAAACCAGCACACCTTGACCGGCTTGAATTGATGCGATCGCTTTTTTGACACGTTCAATGGGCGTGCCAAACTCATTTAAATTAAACTGATTCATGGTAAATACCTATATATTTTCACTTGCTCATTTCATTATTTACTTAATCAACTTTAAATAACCGTTTAACCATTTAACAATGATCTATTTAGCCATTAAATTAATTAAGTACAAATAAATAAAATACCAGAATCAGGGCAGTGCTCGACTAGCATGGTTTTGCCTTTCAGCAAATATTGGAAAGATAAGCAACTCTCTTTTATCCAGACTTTAACTGTCGGCTTTGGAATTTCACCAAATCTGCTTGACCTTAACCTCTTAAAATTAACTGAACAATAAAAAAATCACCACAGTTAACAAGACAAATTAAGCGCTCGTGGGCTATACCACCGGTGGGGACTTACACCCCGCCCTGAGAATTTTGCCAAAAAGATTGACAAGTCACACTATAATACAAAATGATAAAAAAAACACGGAGATTTTAAAACGAAATATTGCCGCAAAGCGCGGCAATAATAGAAAGTGCGGTGTGTATTAATGCATACGAGATCCATTTATTCGACGTCGTTCAGCTTGACGCATCCATAACCATGAAATAAACCCGATAATACCAACTATCAATAAAATAATAGTTGCAAGCGCATTAACTTGCGGATCGACGCCTAATTTCACTTTTGCAAAGATCAACTTCGGTAATGTCTTTGCTCCCGGCCCCGTTACGAAATTAGCAATCACGACATCATCAAGAGACAAAGTAAAGGCTAATAACCAACCAGAAACTAATGCCGGTGCAATCATTGGCAATGTAATAATAAAGAACACTTTCAATGGATTAGCACCTAAATCTAAAGCGGCTTCTTCAATTGATTTATCAAGTTCACGGAGCCTTGCACTAATCACCACTGTTACATAAGCCATACAGAAGGTCGTATGCGCCATCCAAATAGTAATTGCGCCACGGTCCTTTGGCCACCCAAGAATTTGTCCCATACCGACAAATAAAAGCAATAATGCCAATCCTGTAATAATATCAGGCATAACAAGCGGTGCTGTTGTCATAAATGAAAACAGATTTGCCCCTTTAAATCGTTTAAAGCGAACAACAGCATAAGAAGCAAGCGTACCTAAAATTGTTGCAAAAGTCGCTGCACATGCGGCAATTGCTAAACTCAGGCCAACAGCTTTAAATAGCTCTTCATTATGCATTAGCTCAAAGTACCATTTAGTTGAAAATTCAGCCCACACCGTAACTAAGCGAGAACTATTAAATGAATAAACAATTAAAATAATCATTGGGATATATAAAAAAGAAAATACCACCAATAAAATAAGTCCTTTAAGGCATCGAAAAATAAGCGATAATGTCACAATCACTGTCACAATAAAACTAAAGATCAAACAGTTAATATATAAGCTCATATCGATAAGCAGATTTAACCCAGCCGAACTAATCAATATCGATAGTACTAACGAACCCAATAGCAATGAAATAAATACAATCACAGAAGATCGCAAAATAACAGGTAAATCATTCATCTATTTACCCTCCATTTGTCGGCTTTGAAACTTATTGAAATAGTAAATTGGCACTATTAAAATCAACAACATAACTGTCGCAACAGCAGATGCTGCCGGCCAATCAGTATCCCGAGAGAATATAGTCCAAATTTGCGTACCAATCATGATACTTTGAGATGGTCCTAATAATTCAGGTATCACATATTCACCAACGGCCGGAATAAACACCAGCATACCGCCTGCAATAATGCCATTTTTGGTAAGTGGCACAATAATTTTGAAAAAGGTCCTTATTGGTTTACAACCTAAATCTAATGCGGCTTCAATTAACGTCGAATCCACTTTACTTAATGAAGTATAAATAGGTAACACAACAAACGGTAAATAAGAATACACAATACCAATATAAACTGCCAAATAAGTCTTTATAATCACCAGAGGCTGATCAATAACCCCTAACCACATTAAAAAGTGATTTAACAAGCCTTCTTGATTTAAAATACCAATCCACGCATAAACTCGAATTAAAAATGACGTCCAAGACGGCAAAATAATCAACAATAATAGAATATTACGTGTAGATTGTTTACATTTTGAAATTGCCCATGCTAATGGGTAACCAATTAAAATACATAATATGGTTGAAATAGCCGCAATTTTTAATGATTCTAAATAAGACTCAATATAAATATTATCAGTAACTAAGTTAATATAATAACCAAAGTTCAAAGCAATATTTAGCAACCCGTCATCGAAACTAAACAAATCAGTATAAGGCGGAATCGTAAAGATTTTTTCAGAAAAACTAATCCTAAATACAATTAAAAATGGCAATAAAAAGAGCAAAAGCATCCATAAATAAGGAATGGCAATAACAATTAATCGTCCATAAAGAGTCATTAGATCGGCTTCTGAGCGTTGTTGTTGCATTTTTTTATAAGCAAAATAGATTGCCACAAGCCCCGCAGGGACAAATAATATACTGCCAGCAATAATCAGCCTATAAGCAAACCTAGATGGTTTATAATTTACTAAAAATAACCCCAAGCATGACAATAAAAAGCTCAATGTCATTGCGGTAAATAGCGCATCTAAAAATAAGTTATCAAACGCCCCTGTTGTTGCAAAACGCAAATAAACATTGAGCAACACAAATGCATTTAACAACAATCCTAATACAATGGATCGCATTATGATATCCTCTTATGTTTATTCAGTAAGCACAACACAACTATCTACTTCCCAACTTAAGTTAACTATGTCACCCCAAGTTGGCATGCCTTTGCGATAGCGATGCTCATTTTGTAGCTGTGCAATGATAATTTGTCCACTTGGTAATTTAACGTGATAAATCGACAGATCCCCAAGGTAAGCGATTTCAACGACTTCACCAGTTGCCACATTGTAGCCATCTTCTGGGATTTCGTCGCATAGTTTAATTTTTTCTGGACGTAGTGCGACTTGTGTTGGCACACCTTCAACTGCAGGCGAATCATAATCGACTTTTAATGGATGCTTAATCATAGGGCAGCTAATGATCAAACCATCTTCTTGTGTTTCTTGCAAAATACCGTCAAAAATATTTACCGAACCAATAAACTCAGCACTATAACGGCAATTTGGGTGTTCATAAATCTCTTCAGGCTCGCCGATTTGTACAAATTGGCCTTTATTCATAATGGCAATACGCCCTGCCATGGTCATGGCCTCTTCTTGATCATGAGTTACCATAACACACGTTGCGCCTACCTGTTCTAAAATACTCACTACTTCAAGTTGCATACGATCGCGAAGTTGTTTATCTAACGCACCCATTGGCTCATCAAGCAATAATAATTTTGGACGTTTGGCTAAACTTCTGGCTAAAGCCACACGTTGTCTTTGACCGCCAGATAATTGATGCGGTTTACGCTTACCAAATTGCTCCATATGCACAAGGGCTAACATTTCGTCAACGCGTTGTTTGATTTCGGCTTTATCTAATTTGTCTTGTTTTAAACCAAAGGCTATATTCTGCTCAACCGTCATGTGAGGAAACAGAGCATACGATTGAAACATCATATTAATTGGACGATCATAAGGTGGAACTTGCGATAAATCTTTACCATCAAGAATAATCTGCCCCGACGTAGGCTGTTCAAAACCGGCAAGCATTCGTAACAAAGTGGATTTACCACTGCCTGACGCACCTAATAAAGCAAAAATTTCGCCAGTGTAGATAGTCAAATTAACATCATCAACAGCATAATAATCATCATTAAAAACTTTGGTTAAATTTTTGATCTCCAACAGTGGAGTTATCATCTTTTTTTTAGGCTGTACCTGATTTGTTGTTTTATTGTTCACTCTATTTTCCTCATAACAACAAGCCAAAAAAAACGAGACGGAAAGACTCAATAGCCCATCCGTCTAGAATTATCATTTTAACGCGATATACAAAATATCAACTATTTACCAGTTTTGAGTTTAGTCCACGTACGAGTAATTACGCGCTCAAGTTTAGGATCTTTAACTTGCAAAGTGAATAGTTTTTCCATCACTTCTGGTTTTGGATAAACCGCTGGATCGTTTTTCACTTTTGGTTTTATAAATTTGTCATTTGCTTCTTTATTAGCGCTAGCAAAGTTCACATCGTTAGTGACTTGTGCGGCAATTTCAGGTTTCATAACAAAATTTAAAAACTCATGAGCTTCGTCAGGGTTGTCTGAATCTTTTGGAATTGCAAAGGTATCAAAAAAGACTAATGCGCCTTCTTTTGGAATTTGATAACCAATATGCACACCATTTTTCGCTTCGTTTGCTCTATCACGTGATTGTAAAATATCGCCTGACCAACCTAAAATCACACAAATATCGCCATTTGCTAAATCGGTAATATATTGTGAAGAATGGAAGTAACGAATATCTGGCCTTACCTTTTCTAACAACTCATAAGCCGCACCTGTGTAATCTTTAGCGTCAGTACTGTTTGGATCTTTACCTAAATATCGAAGTGCACTCGCAAAAATTTCGGTTGGTGCATCTAAAAATGCCACACCACAATCTTTGAGTTTTTCCATATTTTCAGGATTAAAGACTAAATCCCAACTATCGACTGGCGCGTCTTTGCCCAAACGTTCTTTCACTTTATCAATGTTATAGCCGATACCTGTTGTCATCCACACATAAGGGATGGCATATTTATTGTCAGGATCGTGCGTTGCCATTAACCTCATTAAATTTGGATCAAGATTTTTCCAGTTTGGTAACTTGCTTTTATCTAACGGTAAATAAACATCTGATTTAATTTGTTTAGCTAAAAAGCTATCAGAAGGAGAAACCACATCAAAACCAGAATGGCCCGCCATTAATTTACCTTCAAGGATTTCGTTCGAATCGTACACATCATAAACAAGTTTAATGCCAGTCGACTCTTCAAAATCCGAAATAGTATTAGAACCAATTTGCCCTGCCCAATTGTAAAAATGCACAACGCGATCTTTAGCAATAGCAGATTGAGATAACGCTAGTGAAACACCAGCCACGATTGAAAGAATTGTTTTACGTTGAGTAAACATGCTCACCACTTCTCCTCTAGTTGTAGGGATATTACATGTTAGACACAAGCCCATTGCAAAGACACAACGGACCCCCAAATTTTGCTATCGACGATGCTAACAATGATATAAATAACCAATATTACAATCGCCAAGCGAAACCGAGGTAATCAGGCAATCACAAGTCATTAATAAAATAAATGAACGAGTAGAGCTAACCTTGCATTACGAGGGATAAAATACCTTTTTTTTTCAAGATGTCTACTTAAAAAATCAAATATTAAAACTTTCGTAACTGAGTGGCTATGTTTTAACCACTCAGGGAATAATTGATGACCATTTAGCAATTAATTACCCATTATTATTCGGCAGTAGCTTGCATGGTTTTACCATTAGGTTGCCAAACTTGATATTTAACTTGTAAATCGTTTGGCACATAAAAAACTAAAGGTAAGCTACTGTTATAATTCAACAAACCTAAATTATGGTTAATCGTCACAAATTGATTTTTATTAGTACCTTCTGGGCAAGCCATTAAGGTTGACAGGTTACCAACGGTCTTTTCAACAACATAATAAGAGTATCCCCAACCTTTAAGCTCTTCTTGCTTAACTACACCACCTAAATTATGGAAATTACAATCAACATTCATCTCTTTACCAATGATCACTTCAACTTTTGTATTGTTCTCATTAGCAATAGCAGGCAAATGGATAGCATAACGCGTAAAGCCAACTTGAGCTGCAGGAAATGGCGCTGTATCATTAGCATTTTGTGCAACAGGCTTCACTTTTGGGGAATTTGCACATGCGGTTAATGCCACACCTAATAATGTTAATAACAGTAATTTTTTCATTTTAAAATCTCCATTAAAATAATTAATTATAAACACCATCGTATTAATTTGAAGTGATAATGCGTATAATGACGCCATCAAGATTAATAAATATGGTAAAAAAATGCCAGCAGAAAAAAACACTACTGATTTACTCAAGTTGATTTTAAACCTGTTAATCATTGGGTTGCTAATCATTATTACCTATCGTGTTATTGAAGCATTCTTATTTGGATTCTTCTGGGCGGTAATGGTAGTTATTGCCACTTGGCCACTAATGATAAAAATTCAACAAAAGCTATTTAACAAACGCTGGTTATCGTTACTAATAATGGCGCTCATATTGGCACTTGTTTGCATTATACCCTTTATATTAATTATTAGTTCGGTAGCCCAAAATGGTCACCACCTTATTGAATGGGCAAAATCACTTTCACATCAAGAGTTGCCAAAGTTAGACTGGCTAAATAACATCCCCGCTTTTGGTCCTGAACTACACCAAAAATGGTTAAACCTGATTCAAACTGATGGTTCTGACTTAGTCTCAAACATACAACCTTATATTGGCACCATGATAGGTTGGCTACTTGAACAAGTCACCAACATTGGCATATTCATCTTTCATGCTGGCGTCATGATTATATTTAGCTTACTTCTTTTTTTAAAAGGCGAAAGTATCACAAAATATGTCTACTTACTTGCTAATCGACTATCAAAACAATACGGCACAACCACCGTCACTCTTGCTGGACAATCTATTCGTGCAGTAGCACTTGGGGTTGTGGTTACGGCTATCACCTTAGCCCTAATTGGCGGATTAAGTTTTCTATTAACCGAAATGCCATTGCCTGGTGTGCTAACGCTGATCTTATTTATTTGCTGTGTAGCACAAATTGGTCCTGTGATTGTGATGCTAGGGTGCATTTTTTGGCAATTTTGGTCTGGCAATACCATTGCAGGTATCATCTTAATTGTTGTTGCGGTCATATTAACGACCTTAGATAGCGTAATGCGAGCCTACTTAATAAAAAAAGGGGCTGACTTACCGTTTTTACTTATATTATTTGGCGTCATTGGCGGATTACTTGGCTTTGGCATAATGGGGTTATTTATTGGTCCAGTGGTACTAGCATTGACTTATAAAATAATTCAAACATGGGTTGATGAACAATCTTAAACCATTTATTATCACCGACAATAAAGCATAAACAGGTTGCAAGAGGCATAACATTGCACGCTGAACCTAAAGCAACTTAGAAAAAATGCATACAAATAAAAAGGAGTGTTATTCTTACTGGCCTTATTTAAATTACCTTAGATAAAACCCTAACGTAACTGGTCAGTTATAACGATAAATAGATCATGCGAATACCATTTATAAAATACAATCATCAAAAGCATCTTGATGAACTAGCCAAAATTCAACAAAATGCTGACCAATACCAAATTTTATATGATCCTAAAGCATATCGACTAGCTTTAATTGAAAACATAAAACAAGCACAAAATCGCATTTATATTGTTGCGCTCTATCTAGAACAAGACGAAGCTGGCAAAGAAATTCTTAACGAACTGTATCAAATCAAACAACAGCGCCCAAATTTAGATATCAAAATATTTGTTGACTGGCACCGCGCACAACGGGGGCGAATTGGTGAAGACAAAGCCCACACCAACGCCAACTATTACTACCAGCTCAAACAACAACACCCTGACATCGACATCCCTATTTATGGTGTACCCGTAAACCGCCGAGAAGTGCTTGGCGTACTGCACCTAAAAGGTTTTATTATTGATAATACCGTCATATACAGCGGTGCAAGCATCAACAACGTCTATTTACATAAACTTGAAAAATACCGTTATGACCGCTACCACTTAATTACCAATCCATTATTAGCTGATAGCATGGTGCAGTTCATCAACGACCACTTTATACCGTATGAGGCTTTACAATTGCTCAATACGGGCGTACACAAAACGCGCAAACAAATCAAATCCGAAATAAAAACCCTGCGCCAACACCTAATGGATGCCAGCTACCAATACAACGGCAATGCCGACAACGAAACATTATCGATTGCGCCAATAATGGGGCTTGGGCGTAACAACTCACTCAATAAAATTATCCATCACCTAATAAATATAACCGAACAAAAAATCATTTTTTGCACGCCTTACTTTAATTTACCTAACATCCTAGTGCGCGACATCATTCGCCTGTTACGCAAAGGACGTCAAGTTGAATTAATCATTGGCGACAAAGAAGCCAACGACTTCTATATCCCACCCGACCAACCCTTTAACATATCGGGCGGACTGCCTTATTTATACGAAATCAACTTAAGACGCTTTATTGAACGCCTACAAAATTTTATTGATAAAGAGCAACTCACAATAAGATTATGGAAAGACGAATCTCAAACCTATCACTTAAAAGGCATCTGGGTAGATGATAATTGGGCACTCATAACCGGCAACAACCTAAACCCACGAGCGTGGCGCCTTGACCTTGAAAACGGTATACTAGTGCACGATCCAAAACAAGAATTAAGAGATAAGTTCAATCAAGAACTTAACACGATTCGCCAAAAAACAACGTTGGTTACGCACTTTCAACAAATCCAAGCGAGCCAATTTTATCCTACCCAAGTCCATAAATTAATAAAGCGGCTGAGCCGCATTAAAGTGGATAGGATTATTAAGCGGTTGTTGTAAAGATAGGATGTTTTGAAAGAGAAGATTGCTTAAAAAATAATAAAACCAATGGCTTTTCAACTAATATTGAAGAAGCCAAATGTTTTTTTACTATGAACTAATAATCATTCTTCACCAAAATTCTGCTTAGAAATTTAACTTATTTTGAGAAAAAAGCGCTTTTGCTGTCAAACAGCAAAAGCGCAAACTCGGTCTAGGTTTAAGATTAAGGTCTACAAATAGATGCATTCTCATCATCGCTGTAAAACAATATCGCTTTTGACAAGAAACGCACGTATAGACTTAAGGGGTAACACAAGCCATAAAGCGACTATAAGTAGTACTCTGCAGCTCAATACCCCCATCGGCTGAATAAACACTATATAGACTGCCATTATATGAATTAGCCCAATATCCTGTATCATTATCCCAATTATTACCAATACTGAGATTCCAGTCACTACCTTCATAGAAATTATTCATAGTATTGGCAGTAAACCCCCACTCGTTAAATAATCCCCCAACCCATTTACCACTAATATCTTTATAACTGACTTTTCGTTGACTGTTATTAATACTTCTTCCCGATAAACCTTCAGTCCAGCCTGCTCCATTCCCATTGGTGTAGTCATTTATATCGGGAATTCGATAACCATTTCCTAAATTACGACAAAAGTTTTGAGCATCCGCATACCCATATCTTACTGTCGATCCTGGTTGAGAGATATACCAACGTTCTATCTTAAAGCTATACAGTAATTTTGTATGATTTACATCAGAATAAAGCTTAAATAACGAAGGAGAAAAAGCCTTATTACTTGAATTTATCGAAGGACCTTTTAATACAATCTTCAATGCTTCATCACCACCAGGATAAAGGTTACCACCTCGAATACAAGTTCTACATATCCTATCCATGTCAATAGCCCAATGTTGTGTATTCTCTTTGCTTAACGATAATGATACACCACTACCGCTAACCGCACTCACCGTTGTACCATTTGCAGCTATAACTTGTTCAGGGGAGATCCCTCCCAATAATAAATAGAAATATAACCTATCTGATCCCGTCGTCGGGAAGTTCTCTGCTATATTGCTATTATTTGTGACTTTAAACCCTTTTAACGAAACCCAATTTGGACCATCCATATCCCAAATGGTAGTACCAAAAGCATGGTCATCGTAAGCTAAATTTGGTTGCGCATAGCAAGCAACTGGCCTATTCATATTGCCATTAATATAGTAACTGTGGTCATTACCCGTAAAGCTGCTACTATTGGGAACACCATACTGTGTTGATAAAGTGCCTGCAGTTGCTGTTAAGGTAAGTTTATAAGGCCCATCACAAAGATTAAACCGTTTATTCGGATTGGCTTTAACCTCTCCTGTAATATCTGTACCATTTTTATCTTGCCATTTTATGGTTAACTGTCCTGTTGCATTTATATTATCATCGCCGTCATCGTCATGACCATAATTATAAGGTGAAACAACTAAATCATTTAATTGAAGTTCAGGGTAATTTACCAATGGTACTATTGTTTGTATATCGGCAAATGTATCCGTTATATTTGCCATCTCGATCGGTGCATTTACGTTCGATTGATCTATTGTTGCATTAGGATAAAGTGCACTATTTGCCCCCTGAGGAATATAGCTGATATTTGGCAGCCTTATGCCCAATAAGTCTTTCATGCTAACAACTTTAGTTACACCATCAATGCTTAAATATGGTGCGGAGCCTTGAATGACCTGCTGGGACTGGACTGACAATGCCAGCGAACTCACCGAGTACGGCAGTAAGAGTAATGGCGCAAAAGCTAACAGCGACTTGGATAAATACTTCGTTCTCGACGAGAATATTGCCGATAAATCGGACAATTTTGCTAGACTAGGTAATAAAAAAGAGAATAGAGCCGTTTTTTGGCTACGGTGAAAATGAAAAAAATTTAGGGCATAGGTTTGGCAGGCCATATGCCATATGCCATATGCCAAAGATGATAGCGCATTTCGATTATCCTGTCAAGTAATTTTTTGTTTTATTTGAATTTTTATAATTAACTGCTCAACTTATTAGCATTATTTTGCTTTAAAAGCGGTTAAATTATAGTCGCTTGAATAATAATGCGCTAGTTTTTTTGTTAAAATTTTATAAAGTTTTGTTAAGGCTTGAGTCAACCTA